>NZ_DDHH01000194.1:64551-108310 GCF_002338015.1 Rhizobium sp. UBA1881 | reverse complement strand
TCGCGGACATAGGCGGTGAGCACCGCAAACGCCGCCGCCGCCCAGCCGAGCCCCGGCGCCCCGATGCCCGCCCCTGCCCCGACGAGGATCAGGATGTCGGCAACCCGGTCCGGGAATTCATTCCAGAACGGCCCATCGGCTGCCCCCTTCCCGCCCTCGACCGCGACCATGCCGTCGAACAGATTGCAGAGCAGCCGCAGCTGGCAAAACAGTGCAGCTGCGACGAAGAAGGGCGCCTGCGCCCAGCCCGTCCGATATCCCGACAGAAAGAAGGCGCTGCCGGCGAGTGCTGCCGCGATCATGCTTGCCTGCGAGATCTGATTGGGCGTGACGGATTTCGACGCCAGCCATTGCGCAATCGAGCGTGCCCAGTGTGTATCGCGGCTCGCCAGCGGCCTGCGGTCACCTGTTTCGGTCATGCCCGCTCCCCCTTCCGGTACAGTGAGTAATTGTAGATCGCCGCATAGCTGGTCGAGACCGCCAGCGGCAGCGCGATCGTCTTCATAATTTCAGGCGTGCCGCTCAGCGCATGGATGGTCGCCAGGACGGCGCTGGACGCCAGGCAGGCAATGAGCGGCGGCGCCCAGAGGGCTTGCGTTCCATTCATCCGGCGTGACAGCTGCTCGACCGCGGTCTTGAGAAACAGTGTCAGGCAGGCCGACAATGCGCCCTGGACGAGGCCGGCAAGCAGGAAGCGGCCGGGCGGGTAATCCCGGTTTGCAAACATCGCCCAGCCGCCCATGGCGCAGAAGGCGAATGCGACATGGATGATGCTGTTGCCCGCGATACGACGCAGCCTGGTCGTCATGTGGCCGACCACCAGTAGCGGACGAGATGGAAGAAGATCGGTGCGGAAAAGACGACGGAATCGAGCCGGTCGATCAGGCCGCCATGGCCTTCGATCAGGTTGCCCCAATCCTTGACGCCGCGGTCGCGCTTGATCGCCGACATCACCAATCCGCCGAAGAAACCCATCATGGTGATGACGAAAGCCAGCAGCCCGGCCTGTAAGGGCGTGAACGGCGTGATCCACCAGAGGCCGGCGCCGATCAGCGTGGCGCTGGCAACGCCGCCGACAAAGCCCTCGACAGTCTTGGAGGGCGACAGCTTCGGCGCGATCTTTGTGCGGCCGAAAAGCTTGCCCCAGACATATTGGAGCACGTCGCTCAGCTGCACGATGATGACCAGAAAAGCGATGAGCAGCACATTGCGGCCCTCATAGCCCGGAATATCGAGCGTCAGCAGCGCCGGCACGTGGGAGGCGCAGAAGACGCAGATCATCAGCGCCCATTGCACCTCCGCGATCCGGTCGAGAAAGCGCTCGGTGTCGCCGCGCAGCACCGAGATGATCGGCATCAGCAGGAAGGCATAAACGGGAATGAAGATTGCGAAGATGCCGTATTGCTTGGTCCAGAGCAGGAAATACTGCAGCGGCAGCACGACGAAGAAGGCGGTCGCCAGCGCCCAGTGATCGGCGCGCTTCGTGTGCGTCAGCGTGATGAACTCGCGCAGCGCCGCAAACGAGCAGAAGCCGAAGAGGATAAGGATGCCGACTCGGCCGATCATGAAGGCGATGCCGATCAGGATCGCCATCACCCACCACGCCTTGATGCGTGCGTTGAGGTTCTCGATGGAGGCATTGGCGCCATCGGGCGAAAGGCGGCGCTGCAGGATATAGCCGATCGCGGATGCGACGACGAGCACCGCGAGGATGCCGAGCACGAGCGTGAGGAGGTCGGAATTGGCCGTGTTCATTCGCTACCGCCTGGCTGTTTTGGAGAGAGATCGAGAAGGGCCGTCCGCGCCCGGTCGAGAAAGGCCTGCTTGTCTTCGCCTGCATGCATGTGCATCGGCTCTCCGAAGGTGACGGTGCAGATCAGCGGGATCGGAACGATCTCGCCTTTCGGCATGACGCGGTTGAGATTGTTGATCCAGACGGGGACGAGGCGGATATCCGGACGCACTGAGGCGAGATAAAAGAGGCCGCTCTTGAACGGCAGCAGCGACGCGTCCGTCAGATTACGGGTTCCCTCGGGAAAGAGAATGAGCGACGAGCCGGCATCCAGCGCATTCGCCATCACCTCGATTGGATCGCTGGTCCGCTTGTCGCGCTCCCTCTCAATCAACACGGCGTCGAACACATCGCTGCCAATAAAGCGGGTGATCGCGGATTTCAGCCAGTATTCGGCGCCGGCCACAGGGCGCGTTGACCGCCGTAAGCGGGGCGGAAGAACCGCCCAGACCAGAATGAAATCGCCATGGCTCGAATGATTGGCGAAATAGATGCACGTGTCCGTTGTCGGGCCGTCGCTTTTCCAAATGGCGCGCACGGCCGTTATGGCGCGCGCAAACAGAACGATGGCCGTCGCCACCGGCCCCGCGATCATCTTCCGTACCAAATCGATCCCCCATCCACCTGACACATATAAGATGTGTAGCCGTGTTTAAGGCGGATCAAAAGCCCCCGGCTTCGCGCAACCGTCGGCAGGTCGCGACCATACCGGCACAACGCGTCAGATGGTGGAGGAAAGCGTTAACCATGCTTCGGTAGGAATGGTGTCGAACACAACGGAACGAATCGATGTCGGTAAACACAAGCAAGAGTTTGAAGGCCATGACCACAAGTGAAATCGTCCTTTTTCCTGTGGCCTCGCGCGCCGGCGACATCGATCGTAGCGCCGCCGAACTCGAGCGCCTGCATGGTGCCGATGCCGTTCAGTACTGGAAGACCGAGTGCCGGCGTCTGGCGAGCGAACTCGAATCGCTCGGCCTGCCAGAAGCGGAAGTTCGCCATCAGGTCATGGTTTTCCAGACCGAGGTGCAACAGGCCCTCGTTCAGCGCTCGCAGTCGCGCGCGATTTCGCAAAGCCGCAGCGGTCGCGCGCTGAAGCGGTAAGCGGGCGAGGCATAGGCCCTGTTCTACGGCATGGCGATATGGAGCCGAAGCTGCTAGACGCAAGGCCAACCTGCCACGCGAAAAGGAACACGCGATGATCCAGCCAACGGCTTCGTTCAAGGACAATCTGCAACTGCTGCCGTCAGTCGAAGGCCTTGCTCGGATAGACCTTACCGACCCAGCCGGCGTCATTGTCGCGACGATCGAAAACCAGCCGGGCAAACAGGGATCGCTCGCGGTCTACCAATATCTGCAGCAATGCTTCGGCATCCTCGACAAGCAGACCGCAACCTACGCCCTAGACCTCTTCGCCGAGCACACCGACGACGCGAAAACCCGCCCCGGCGCCCATCCCAATATCGACCGCCTGCTCGATATCATCGGCGGCGCTGCGCCATTGGGCATTCAGCTTGTTGCGCAGTGACAAGCGTCATCCAGGCTAGGCCGCGAGTTTGATGACGAGCTGATGAAGCACGTGGGGTCGATGACGTCGCCTTTGGCGCGCCAGCGTCCTGTGATCTGATCTTGAGAATATTGACCTCGAACAATCGACAACCCGTTCGGCACGAGCTTGTCATCTATGTCTCAGGTGCGGATTTTTACCCACGTGTCCTGGTCGGACAAAAGAAATATGGCGGAGAGGGTGGGATTCGAACCCACGATACGGTTGCCCGTATGCCGCATTTCGAGTGCGGTGCTTTCGACCACTCAGCCACCTCTCCGCTTCGCTGGTCGGCGCTTGTTCGGCGCGGGCTGTCTCATAGCGAGAGTTTGGCGGGCTGGCAAGTCGTAATCTCAAGCCATTTCATCCTTTTGTCATCCTTTTACCTTGACAGTTTTTTTATGCTCGCGTATCTGCGCAACCCAATAGGTGTGGATAAGTCCGCGCCTTGTCTGTCCCGCGCCTGCGTGGGGCATCACCGGCAGCCAGAGTTCCTGGGCAAAAGCCCTGAAATCCCTGCTTAACATCGACTGATAAAAAGACGGCCACCTGTTTGATGCGGGTCGAGCCGGAACGAACATGAAAGGATAAAAAATGTTCGCAGTCATCAAGACCGGCGGTAAGCAGTACCGTGTGGCAGCAAACGACGTGCTGACCATCGAGAAGCTTGAAGTCACCGCTGGCGAATCGATCGAATTCACCGAAGTCCTCGTAATCGGCGAAGGCGCCGATGCCGCGATCGGTGCTCCCTTCGTCAAGGGCGCGTCCGTCAAGGCCGAAGTCGTCGAGCACAACCGCGGCAAGAAGGTCATCGCCTTCAAGAAGCGCCGTCGTCAGAACTCGAAGCGCTCGCGCGGCCATCGCCAGCACCACACCGTTGTCCGTATCACGGACATCGTGGCTGCTAAGTAAGATCACGGGACTTAAGGTTTAAAGGAGAACTCCAATGGCACACAAAAAAGCTGGCGGTTCGTCGCGCAACGGTCGCGATTCTGAATCCAAGCGCCTTGGCGTGAAGAAGTTCGGCGGCGAAGCCGTCATCGCAGGCAACATTATCGTGCGTCAGCGCGGTACGCAGTGGCACCCGGGTTCCAACGTCGGCCTCGGCAAGGATCACACGATCTTTGCTCTCACCGCCGGCAATGTGAACTACCGTACGAAGGCCAACGGCCGCGTATACGTATCCGTGATGCCGAAAGCGGAAGCAGCGGAATAAGCCGGTAGCGCTTTATAGCAGCCGGTGTCTCATCGACCCGGCTGAGCGTATCAGGTTCAGTCAAGACAAAAGGGGAGATGGGGCACCACCCATCTCCCCTTTTTCTTTACCCTCAAGGAGGACTGAACCATGCAAGGCGAATTGTTACGGAGAGACCAAAGGTCTCCCCGGGAAGACCAGCGGTCTTCCTTGGAAAGGCTGCGGCCTGAGCGGTTAAGGACCGATTGCCCTGTCTTACTGTCGGAAAGGCTCGTCATGCGCGCGCCCCACGAAGAAGACATCGACGCCCTTGCCCATCTCGCCAACAACGCCAAAGTCGCCACAATGGTGTCGCGCATGCCGCACCCGTATACGGCCAATGATGCCGCCGACTTCGTGCGACGCACGAAAAATGGCGAGATTGGCAAGTGCGTCTATGCGATTACCAAAGCCGAAAACGGCGCCTTTATCGGTTGCTGCGGGGTCGAGCCGCATCTTGACGGTCGTACCGTCGAGATCGGTTACTGGCTGGGCGAGCCTTACTGGAACCAGGGTTTCATGACCGAGGCCTGCCATGCGCTCGTCGACATGGTGTTTCGCACCCGCGAGGATGTCGATCAGATCGACGCCCGTTGCCGGGTGATGAACATCGCTTCGCGCCGCGTCATCCAGAAGTGCGGTTTCCAGTTCCAGGGATCGGGGCTTGCCGCCTCGCTGGCGCTTGGAAGCAACGTGCCGGTCGAATGGTACAGGCTCGACCGCAAGACCTGGATGTCGCTGAGAAGCTGGGGGAGCGTATTATGAGCGCGCTCAGCCTGGAAAGGCCAAGACCCCAGGTCGCCACCGCTGGCTCGCAGCCCGACATCAGGACCGAGCGGCTTTTCCTGCGATCGCACCGGCTGGGCGATGCCGATGCGATCGCGGAATCGCTATCCGATTTCGCGGTGACGCGGATGCTGGCACGGGTGCCTGCACCCTATGACCGGCAGGATGCGCTCGACTGGCTGGTGCCGGTCACGGCCGGCCGGCTGCCGGACTGGCAGATGGCGATCACCAATGGCGACGACGCGCATATCGGCGTGGTGTCGATCGAGCTTCGCCATGGTCGCTGGCATCTCGGCTACTGGCTGAACCGCTACTACTGGCGGCGCGGCTATATGAGCGAGGCGGTTTCCGCCACGCTCGAGCGCTTTTCGCGGCGCATGCCCGAGACCGTCGTGCATTCCGGTGTCTTCGCTGACAATCCGGCGTCGCTGAGGCTGCAGGAAAAGCTCGGCTTCCGCATGACCGGTTGCAGCGAGGTCTTCAGCTTCGCCCGCAACACGATGGTCACGCATGTCGAAACCATGCTGAAGCCCGGCGCGTTGCAGCAGAGCAAGAGTGCCTGATGAGAAACATGGAGGCGCCCCACATTCACCGGGGCGCCTTCTTCAATTGTCGATCTCGACCCAGACGGGGAAGTGATCGGACCCCATGGCCGAGGTGTCGATCTGTGCGGATTTTAACCGGCTTTCGAGGCCAGAACTGACAAAGACGTAATCGAGATGCATGCGCTTGCCATGATTTGCGGGATCCATCCAGCTGTAGCTGTCGGGCTGATAGGCGCGGAGCGCCTCGAGGGCGTCGACAGGCGTGCCGATGCGCGCCGTGCGGCCGTAATATCCGTCCTTTCGGCCCGCGAAAGCGCAGTATTCGGGCGATTCCGGCAGCATGTTGAAGTCGCCCATGACGAGATAGTCTTCGGGCAGCGGAAGCTCCTCGATCTCGAACTCGCGGGCGCCGGTCAGCGATCCGCCCTCGTGGGGGAAGGCGTTGATACGGTCGTTCAGATGCGCGAGTTGGCGGATGCGCTCGTCGCTGGAAACGTGATCGAGATGGACGGAGTAGACGCGCACCGCGCCGCCGGGAAGGTCGATGACGGCCTCGGTGGCGCTGCGCTGCAGGTTGAGCTTGGTGAGCGTCCGGCTGCGCGGCAGAAGCAGCGTGCGGGTCGACAGGATCGGCCAGCGCGACAACACCATGTTGCCGAACTGCATGCGCATGCTGCGCGGCGCGGGACTGCCGTCGATCTCCGCGACATGCAGGTCGCAGCCGGGTCCGTAGACCCAGAAATGGTCGGGGAAGAGGGCGCTAAGGTCGGCCACCATGTCGGCATATCGGTTTCGCGCGAAGCCGCGGGTGACTTCCTGGAGCGCGATGATGTCGGCGCCGGCAAGGCTGTCGGCGATTCGTTTCAGATCGTACGTGCCGTCGAGACCGAAGCCGTACTGTATGTTATAGCTCGCAAACCTAACGATAATCTTTGACCTCCGGCTGAACGGCCTATATCGATCAGGCCAAGACGGGCGTCCAATGACACCGAATGATGGAAGTAAAATGAAATTTCTCGACGAAGCAAAGGTCTATATCAAATCCGGTAGCGGCGGCGCGGGTGCCGTGTCGTTCCGGCGCGAGAAGTTCATCGAGTTCGGCGGGCCTGACGGCGGTGACGGCGGACGCGGTGGTGACGTGTGGGTGGAGACCGTCAATGGTCTCAACACGCTGATCGATTTTCGCTTCCAGCAGCACTTCAAGGCGACGATCGGCACGCACGGCATGGGCCGCAACCGTACCGGCGCCAATGGCGAGCATGTGACGCTGAAGGTGCCCGTCGGAACCCAGATTTTCGAGGAAGACCAGGAAACGCTGATCTGCGACCTGACGGAAGAGGGGCAGCGCTACTGCCTCGCCCGCGGTGGCAATGGCGGTTTCGGCAACGCGCACTTCAAGACCTCGGTCAACCAGGCGCCGGATTGGGCCAATCCCGGTCTCGAGGGCGAGGAAAAGACGATCTGGCTGCGTCTGAAGCTGATCGCCGATGCCGGTCTGGTCGGTCTGCCGAATGCCGGAAAGTCGACATTTCTCGCGGCGGTTACCCGCGCACGCCCCAAGATCGCCAATTATCCGTTCACGACGTTGCACCCCAATCTTGGCGTTGCGACGATCGATGAGCGCGAATTCATTCTCGCTGACATTCCCGGCCTGATCGAAGGCGCACATGAGGGCGTCGGCATCGGCGACCGGTTCCTCGGCCATGTCGAGCGCACGCGCGTTCTGCTGCATCTCGTTTCCGCACAGGAAGAGAATGTCGGCAAGGCCTACAAGACGGTCAAGCATGAGCTCCGGGCCTATAGCGACGAGATCGGCGACAAGCCGGAGATCGTGGCGCTGTCGCAGATCGACGTTCTCGACAAGGCGACACTGACGAAGAAGACCAAGGAACTGGCCAAGGCTTGCGGCAGCACGCCCTACCAGATCTCGGCGGCAACGGGCATGGGCATGACCGAGGTGTTGCGTGCGCTGCGCGATATCATCGTCGAGGCCAATGCAGAGGCCAACATTGCCGAGAAGCCGGCCAAAGCTTTGAAGGTGCGTCATCGCGATGTGATCGCCGACGAGGACGAGGCCAATGACTAGGCAGAAGGCGCTGGGTAGCTACCGGCGCATCGTCATCAAGATCGGCTCCGCGCTGCTCGTCGACCGCAAGACCGGCCTGAAGAAGAGCTGGCTGGACGCTATGTGCGCCGATATCGCGAAGTTGAAAAACAAGGGCGTCGATGTTCTCGTGGTGTCCTCGGGCGCCATCGCGCTTGGGCGCTCGGTTCTCGATCTTCCCTCGGGCGCTTTGAAGCTAGAGGAGAGCCAGGCGGCGGCGGCGGTCGGCCAGATCGCGCTTGCCCGCGATTGGTCCGAGAGCCTGTCGCGTGACAGAATAGTCGCCGGCCAGATCCTGCTGACGCTTGGCGATACGGAAGAGCGTCGGCGCTATCTCAATGCGCGCGCGACGATCAACCAGCTCCTGAAAATCGGCGCCGTTCCCATCATCAACGAGAACGACACGGTTGCCACCAGCGAAATCCGTTATGGCGACAATGACCGTCTGGCGGCGCGCGTGGCGACGATGGCGGGCGCGGATCTCCTGATCCTGCTGTCGGATATCGACGGCCTCTATACCGCTCCGCCGCATCTCGATCCGGATGCACAGTTCCTGGAGACGATTGCCGAGATCACGCCTGAAATCGAGGCGATGGCTGGTGGCGCTGCGTCCGAGCTGTCGCGTGGCGGCATGCGCACCAAGATCGATGCCGGCAAGATCGCGACGACCTCTGGCTGCGCGATGATCATCGCTTCAGGCAAGACCGACAGTCCGCTGTCTGCGATCGAAAACGGCGCGCGGTCTTCCTGGTTCGCGCCTTCGGGCACGCCCGTGACTGCGCGCAAGACCTGGATCGCCGGTCAGCTACAGCCGGCTGGCGAGCTTCATGTCGATGACGGCGCGGTGAATGCGCTGGGTGGTGGCAAGAGCCTGCTGCCCGCTGGTGTCCGCAAGGTTGTCGGCCTCTTCAGCCGTGGCGACACGGTTGCCATCGTCGGCCCGAATGGCCGGGAAATCGCGCGCGGATTGGCCGGCTATGATGCCGAGGAAGCGCGCCAAATCACCGGCCGCAAGTCGAGCGAGATCGAGGCCATTCTCGGCTATGCCGGGCGCGCGGCGATGATCCATCGCGACGATATGGTCATGACCTCGCAAATCAATTCGAAATCGGAAAGGCAGAAGAAGGACGCCGCCCATGCTTGATACAGTCGTGCAAAGCCCTGACATTGACGCGCTGATGAATGACATCGGCCGCAAGGCCAAGGCTGCCGCGCGACCGTTGGCCTTTGCCTCTACCGACGCCAAGAACGCCGCCCTGAATGCCATGGCTGATGCGATCCTGGCGGACAAGGAGCGGATTCTCGCTGAAAACGCGCGGGATCTCGATGATGCGGCGGGCTCCGACATGCTGCCCTCCTTCATCGACCGGCTGACGCTCACCGACAAGCGCGTCGCCGAGATGGCCGATGGCATTCGTGCGATCGCTGCGTTGAAGGACCCTGTCGGCGAGGTGGTCAGCGCCTGGGATCGGCCGAACGGCCTGAAGATCGAGCGCGTGCGCACCCCGCTTGGCGTGATCGGCGTGATCTTCGAAAGCCGCCCGAATGTGACGGCGGATGCCGGCGCGCTCTGCGTCAAGGCGGGTAATGCCGTCATCCTGCGCTGTGGCTCGGATTCCCGTCGTTCATCGCAGGCTATCTATGAATGCATGGTGCGCGGCCTGAAGGCGGCCGGGCTCCCAGAGCATGCTATCCAGCTCGTTCCGACCACGGATCGCGCGGCCGTTGGCGCCATGTTGCGCGGCTTGGATGGGGCGATCGACGTGATCATTCCGCGCGGCGGCAAGAGCCTTGTCGCGCGCGTGCAGAACGAAGCCCGGGTGCCCGTCTTCGCGCATCTGGAAGGGCTCTGCCACATCTATGTCGATGCATCCGCCGATCTCGACATGGCCAAGGAGATTGTCGTCAACGCCAAGATGCGCCGGACGGGGATTTGCGGCGCCGTCGAGACGATTCTGGTCGACAGCGCTGTCAGCGACACGCACCTCGTGCCGCTGCTCGATGTTCTCTCGGATGCCGGCTGCGAAGTTCGCGGCTCCTCGAGCGTCGTCAAGGCGGCGCCGGGAACGAAGGCTGCCACCGAGGAAGACTGGTCCACGGAATATCTCGACGCGATCGTCTCGGTCGCTGTCGTCGATGGCATCGATGGTGCGATCAAGCATATCCAGACCTATTCGTCGAACCACACCGAAGCCGTGATCGCCGAAGACGCAGCTGTCGTGGACCGCTTCTTCACCGAGGTCGATTCCGCCATCCTGCTCCACAACGCATCGACGCAGTTTGCCGATGGCGGTGAATTCGGCATGGGTGCGGAGATCGGCATCGCCACTGGCAAGATGCATGCGCGAGGCCCTGTCGGCGTCGAGCAGCTGACCTCGTTCAAATACCGCGTGCATGGCACCGGCCAAGTCCGGACCTGATGTGATCAACGACGAATTGGACCGACGCTATCTTCGCGTGCCACATGCCGAGCGGGGCATGGTGGTCGGTCTGTTCGGCGGTTCCTTCAATCCGCCGCACCAGGGCCATGCGCTGGTGGCGGAGATCGCCATCAAGCGGCTTGGTCTCGATCAGCTGTGGTGGATGGTCACTCCCGGCAATCCCTTAAAGGATCCGAGCCAGCTGTTGCCTCTGGCGGAGCGGGTGCGGCTCAGCGAAAAGCTTGCCAAGCATCCCGCGATCAAGGTCACCGCATTCGAGAAGAAATTCGGCACGACCTTCACCGCGGAAACACTGGCGCGGATCAAAATCAGCAATCCGCATGTGCATTTCATCTGGATCATGGGCGCCGATAGCCTGAAGACATTTCATCGGTGGCAGCGGTGGCAGGATATCGCCCGCATGTTTCCGATCGCGGTCATCGATCGGCCGGGTGCGACGCTGTCGTTCCTGTCGTCGAAGATGGCCAAGACCTTCGATTTCGCGCGGATCGATGAGGATGATTCGAGAGCGCTCTGGAAGAAGCCGGCGCCGGCCTGGACATTCATCCACGGCCCGCGATCGCGACTGAGTTCGACGGCGATCCGCGCGCAAAACGGCGCTTAGCTCATTTCTCTCAATAATACGCTGGAAAATGAAAAGCCCGACGGGGGAGGATCCGTCGGGCTTAAAACTTGACCGGCAACTGGGAGGAGGAGTGTTGCCGATCCGTTACCGAACAGCTTGGGAGGAGGAGATCGCTGTCCGGTGAGAGACTTGTATGATGAGTATCACAGAAAGGAAAGCGGAATTGGTGCATCGCAGCAATGCATTTCTGGCATGTGTTTAAGTGTCGCACCCATCCAAATGCTCAATATCTGCGCACTACACTGGAGATTTATCAAGTTTGAGGGCCTTTTGTCAGATGGATACTAGCAAATAGCTGCCTCCTGGCCGCGCGCATTGCTGCCTTGCGGCAGTCCCGCGGTCATGACTCATGCCAGTGCGATCAGCTCGGCTGCGGTCCTACGCCACGCGTTGCGTTCGACTGAATATAGCGCTGGTCAATAGCCAAGTTTCCGTTATATCTCTGCAGATATCTCGAAGTGTTGGGGAAACAATATGCACAATCGTCGTCAATGGGTGAAATTCGCAGCCGTCGCGGTCTCCGCTATCTGGCTTGGTGCGACCGCCGGAACGGCCTTCGCCGCTGAAAAGGTTACGGTATTCGCAGCCGCCAGCATGAAGAATGCGCTTGATGCGGCCAATGCCGAATGGGCCAAGGAGAGCGGCAAGGAAGCCGTCGTCTCCTATGCGGCGAGCTCCGCTCTGGCAAAGCAGATCGAAGGCGGTGCGCCGGCGGATGTGTTCATTTCGGCCGACCTCGACTGGATGGATTATCTCGCCAAGAAGAACCTGATCAAGGCGGACACCCGCTCCAACCTGCTCGGCAACAGCATCGTGCTCGTCGCCGCCAAGGACAAGGTCAAGCCTGTCGACATCAAGCAGGGCTTCGATCTGGCCGGCCTGCTTGGCGACGGCAAGCTCGCGATGGGCGAAGTCAAGTCGGTACCGGCAGGCAAGTACGGCAAGGCGGCGCTTGAAAAGCTCGGCGTCTGGTCGTCGGTCGAAGGCAAGGTCGCAGGCGCAGAAAGCGTGCGCGCGGCGCTGGCGCTGGTCTCGCGCGGCGAAGCGCCGTTCGGCATCGTCTACCGGACCGACGTGAACGCCGATCCGGGCGTTGCGGTTGCCGGCACCTTCCCTGCCGACTCGCACCCGCCGATCACTTATCCGATCGCGATCCTGTCCGAGAGCAAGAACGCCGATACGGCCGCCTATCTCGACTTCCTGAAGTCGGAGAAGGCTGCGCACTTCTTCACCGAACAGGGCTTCACCATCCTGAAATAATTGCGGTTTTATACGCAGCTGCCTAGTCTGAAGGCCCGCCACGGTGGGCCTTCGTTTTTTTCAGGAGCATCGCATTTGGAAGCACTTGGTCTGAGCAGTGACGAATGGACGGCGATCATGCTCAGCCTGCGAGTGTCGATCGTAGCGATGCTGGCAAGCCTGCCTTTCGGCATCGGCGTCGCGCTGCTTCTGGCGCGGGGGCGCTTCTGGGGCAAATCCATTCTCAACGGCATCGTGCACTTGCCGCTCATCCTGCCCCCCGTCGTTACCGGTTTCATCCTGCTCGTGCTGTTTGGCCGGCGCGGGGTGATCGGCGCCTTTCTCGATCAATACTTCGGCATCGTCTTTTCCTTCCGGTGGACGGGGGCGGCGCTTGCCTGTGCAGTGATGGCCTTTCCGCTGATGGTGCGCAGCATCCGCCTTTCCATCGAAGCGATCGACCGCAAGCTTGAAGAGGCCGCCGGCACGCTCGGCGCCAGCCCGTTCTGGGTTTTCCTGACGGTGACGCTGCCCCTCACCTTGCCCGGCATCATCGCCGGCATGATCCTCGCCTTCGCAAAGGCCATGGGCGAGTTCGGCGCGACGATCACCTTCGTTTCCAATATTCCTGGCGAGACACAGACGCTGTCGGCCGCGATCTACTCTTTCACACAGGTACCGGGCGGGGATGCAGGCGCGTTGCGGCTGACACTCGTGGCTGTCGTCATTTCCATGGCCGCGCTGCTCGCATCCGAATTCCTGTCACGCCTCATCGGGCGGAGGATCGATCCGCAATGACGCTTGTTGTCCAGGCAAAGCATCGGTTTGACGCGTTCTCGCTCGAGGCGGGGTTCACGTCGGAACGCGGGATTACCGCGCTGTTCGGCCGCTCGGGTTCGGGAAAGACCTCGATGATCCGGATGATCGCCGGGCTGACGCGGCCCGACGAGGGGCGGATCAGTCTCGATGGCGAGATACTGACGGATACCGCCGAGCGCATTTTCGTCGCCAAGCATCGCCGGCGGTTCGGCTATGTGTTTCAAGAAGCACGGCTCTTCCCGCATCTGACCGTGCGCCAGAACCTGACCTACGGTCGCTGGTTCGCGCCGAAGGGGGCGCCACGGGAGAGCTTTGAGCGGATCGTCGGCTTGCTCGATATCGAAAGGTTGCTCGGCCGCAGCCCTGAGCACCTGTCCGGCGGCGAAAAGCAGCGGGTGGCGATCGGCCGCGCGCTCCTGTCTTCACCGCGCCTTCTTCTCATGGATGAGCCGCTTGCCGCGCTCGACGAAGCGCGAAAGGCCGAGGTGATGCCGTTTCTCGAGCGACTGCGCGACGAGATGGATATTCCGATCGTCTATGTCAGCCACTCGGTGGCGGAGGTGGCGCGGCTTGCCGATCAGGTCGTCGTCATGCAGGACGGTCGGGTGAAGGCTGTTGGCGCGGCTACCGAGGTGCTCAGCCTGCCCGCGGCGTCGCTTGATCGGCGCGAGGCGGGTGCCCTGTTGCAGGGGCGTGTCGAGGCCGTGGATGAGAGGCATCGCCTGGCCACCGTTGCGATGACGACCGTGCGACTGCATGTGCCAGATGCCGGTCTTGCGCCGGGCAAGGCGGTGCGTGTCCGTATCCCCTCGCGCGACGTGATGCTTGCCACCGAGCGGCCAAACGGCCTCAGCGCGCTCAACGTGCTTGAAGGTACGATCCTGGCGGTAACGCCTTCCGACGACGCGACCGTAGACGTCACAGTCGATTGCGGTGGTGACGCGATCTTGTCGCGGATCACCAGCTTCTCGGCGGAGCGCATGGCGCTGCGCGAGGGCATGCCGGTGTTCGCCATTATCAAGACGGTTGCTTTGGAACCTTAAACAGCCGGCTCGGTGCCATCGATCAGGCGGTTGCTCTCCAGCCAGGCCAGGTCGTCGGCCAGGGTCACCCGGATCGTTTGCTCCATCTGCCGAAAGCGCGCCAGCAGTTCCTCGCCGAATTCAGTCAGCGCCGCGCCGCCGCCCTTCTGGCCGCCGCGTTGCGATTCGACGACGGGATGCTTGAACATCCGGTTCATTTCGCTGACCAGCAGCCAGGCACGCCGGTAGGACATGTCCATCGCGCGGCCGCCGGCGGAAATCGAGCCGGTCTCTCTGATATGTTCCAGTAGTTCCATCTTGCCGTGCCCAAGGCGATCCTCATGCGGAAAGCTGATGCGAAGGACCGGGACAAGCGTGTTTTCTAAGGTGTTTTTCATTTGTAATCTTCGCACTGGGACGAAGCATCACTTTACTGAGGGCGGCAGCAACTGTACACAGCCCCGCAGGATGCACTTGAGGCTGAGCCATCCGTTGCTGCCGCGCCAAATCCGGCATTCATGCTTTGTGATCGCGGGCGTCTTGAAACATTTATGGTTCGGTGCCTATCTTAACCATGATTTGGTTCGCCAAATCAGTGATGTGCATGCTTTGTCATTCCGAGAAAGGGAAAGCACTGACAACAGTACACGCAAAGGGAAGCACGAAAGTCGTTGTCCCGAAGAGCCCGGAACGTGGCGTTGATGCCGCTGCCCGCGCCCTGCACACCGTCCTCGTCAGCCTCGAGGACTCCAAAGCTGAAGATATCGTTTCCATCGACATTGCCGGAAAATCGGCGCTCGGCGACTTCATGGTCGTTGTCTCGGGCCGCTCGAGCCGCCATGTCATGGCAATTGCCGACCACCTGCTCAGCGACCTCAAGGATGAGGGCTTCGGCTCCGCCCGGGTCGAAGGCCAGGATGCCGGCGATTGGATTCTGATCGATACCGGCGATGTTATCGTGCATGTCTTCCGTCCCGAAATTCGCGAGTTCTACAACATCGAAAAGATGTGGCAGGCTCCCGATCTGGACGAGACGCTGCACTGATACTCCAGCTGGCAGGCTGTCTGGACGCTGCGTCCGGCGCCTGATAGATGGCTGTGATTGGGCCGGCGGTGCTTTAGCCCCGGCCTGCGGCACCTTTGGGCCGCGAAAAGCCTGATAGCAGGAGCGGACACATGCGCGTTGGTCTTTTTGCCGTGGGGCGGCTCAAATCCGGCCCGGAGAAGGATCTTGCGGCGCGTTATTTCGACCGCTTTGCGAAGGCCGGTCCCGCCATCGGCCTTGAATTCTCCCGCGTTGTCGAAGTCGCTGAAAGTCGCGCTTCCAATGCCGATACGCGCAAGCGCGAGGAAGCAGGCATGCTTCAGAAGTCGCTGGCGGATGGCAGTATCCTCATTCTCCTCGACGAGCGCGGCAAGGCGCTCGACAGCGAAGGCTTCGCCACGCTGCTCGGGAACTACCGCGATCAGGGAAAGCGCGACATGTTGATCGCGATCGGCGGCGCCGATGGACTTGATCCGGCGCTCTACGATCGGGCCGACGCAACGCTGTGCCTGGGCAAGATGACCTGGCCGCATCAACTCGTTCGCACGCTGATCGCCGAGCAGCTTTATCGCGCCGTGACGATCCTCTCCGGCCATCCCTACCATCGCGTCTGAGCGCTCACGATCATTCACGCAGGTGTGTGTTGCGCGATCGGGCGGCAGGCCTCAATCTTTCTGGCAAAGATGGTCAAATCAGCTTAATCTTCGCGCGGTTTAAGAGGATTTACCGATCGGCATGCCGGCATCTGCATCCAAGCGAAACTATGTGATCTTGTCGGTTGCCGTGGCGAGCCTCGCCGCGTCGGTTCTCGGCGTGTCCGGGCGGGTTTCCGCTCTGGCGCAGCAGCCGCCGCCCGCTGCCCAACCGGACCCGCAGGTGACAAGCGCGCCCGTTGCGGCTGCGGCACCTGATCCGGCCGTCGAACTGGAAAAGAAGCGGGACCAGACGCGCAGCGAACTGGATGCGCTGTCGAAGACCATCAATCTCTCTTCGAGCAAGGTCGCGGAACTGCAGAAGAGCATCGAGGATCTGGACAAGAGCACCAGCAGTGTTCGCCAGGCGCTGATCGATTCCGCCGCGCGGCGCAAGTCGCTGGAAAAGCAGATATTGGAGAGCGAGAAGAAGCTTGCCGATCTCGGCGTGAAGGAAGATGCGGTTCGCCACTCGCTGCACGAGCGGCGCGGGCTGCTGGCCGAGGTGCTCGCGGCACTGCAGCGGATGGGACGCAACCCGCCGCCGGCGCTTCTGGTAACGCCCGATGACGCGCTTGCCTCGGTGCGCAGCGCCATCCTGCTCGGTGCCGTTGTTCCCGGCATCCGCAAGGAGACCGATAAGCTCGCGGCCGATCTCGGCAACCTGGCCTCGCTGCAGGCCGCAAGTGCCGCGGAGAAGGCCGGCTTGACGACGACGATAACCAATAGCCTCGAGGAAGAGCGGCGCATGGATTTGCTTCTCGCCGAGAACGAGAAATTGAGCCGCAGCAATACTGCCGAGCTCAATGCCGAGCGCCAGCGCTCCGAGGAACTCGCGGGCAAGGCCACGAGCCTGGAGAGCCTCGTGGCATCGATGGAAAGCGAGATTTCATCCGTTCGCCAGGCGACTGCCGCGGCGCGTCAGGCGGAGGAAAATCGCAGGCTGCTGACGGATGAACAGCGCGCGCAGGCCAAGGCTTTGGCCGACAGCGGGGTGCCTGATAAAAACCGCATTGCGCCCGCATATCCGTTCGGAGAATTGAAGGCCAAGCTGGAGTTGCCCGTTGCCGGCGATATCTTGCGCCAGTTCGGCGATGCCGATGGAACAGGCCATGAGGCGATGGGTATGACGCTGGCGACCAACCCGGAAACGGTGGTTACCGCACCGGCGGATGGTCTGATCGTTTATGCCGGCGCGTTTCGCAGCTACGGGCAGATGATCATTCTCGATGCCGGCGACGGATATCACCTGGTTCTCTCCGGAATGGAGACCATGAACGCGCGGCAGGGCAAGTTTGTTTTCGCCGGCGAACCGCTTGCGGTGATGGGTGCGAAAAGAGTGGCCAGTGCGACTGCATTGGCGCTGGAAACAAACCGACCAACGCTTTACATTGAATTTCGAAAAGACGGAAAGCCGGTCGATTCCCGACCATGGTGGACCGCCAAAGACACCGGAAAGGCACGCAATGATTCGTAGGGCTTCTCTTGTTCTGGTTGGCGCATTGATGGGTGCGACGGCCATGAGCGTCATCTATTCCGCCGGTGTGCCCGCGGAAGCGGCGGGGGCGTCCACCTACAAGGAACTGTCCGTTTTCGGTGACGTGTTCGAACGCGTTCGCGCCCAGTACGTGACGCCGCCGGCCGAGGACAAGCTGATCGAAAATGCCATCAACGGCATGCTGTCGTCGCTTGACCCGCATTCGAGCTACATGAACGCCAAGGACGCGGCGGACATGCAGACCCAGACCAAGGGCGAGTTCGGCGGTCTCGGCATCGAAGTCACGATGGAAGACGAGCTGGTCAAGGTTATCACGCCGATCGACGATACGCCGGCCGCCAAGGCAGGTGTTCTCGCGGGTGACTATATCTCCGAGATCGACGGGCAGTCCGTCCGTGGCCTGAAGCTCGAAGACGCTGTCGAGAAGATGCGCGGTGCCATCAACACCCCGATCAAGCTGACGCTGATCCGCAAGGGCGCCGACAAGCCGATCGAACTGACGATCGTTCGCGATGTCGTGGCCGTGCAGGCTGTCAAGTCGCGCGTCGAGGATGATGTCGGGTATCTCCGCATCATCTCGTTCACCGAGAAGACTTATCCGGACATGGAAAAGGCGATCGAGAAGATCAAGAAGACCGTTCCGGCCGACAAGCTCAAGGGCTACGTGCTCGACCTGCGCCTCAACCCGGGCGGCCTGCTCGACCAGGCGATCCAGGTATCGGATGCGCTTCTGCAGCGCGGCGAGGTTGTTTCCACGCGTGGCCGCAATCCGGACGAAACCCGCCGCTTCAATGCCGGCCCTGGTGATCTGACAGATGGAAAGCCTGTGATCGTTTTGATCAACGGCGGTTCGGCTTCGGCCTCGGAAATCGTCGCCGGCGCCCTGCAGGATCTGCGTCGCGCCACGGTTCTCGGCACGCGCTCCTTCGGCAAGGGATCGGTTCAGACCATCATCCCGCTCGGCGAGAACGGTGCTCTTCGCCTGACGACGGCGCTCTACTACACGCCGTCGGGCCGCTCGATCCAGGGCACCGGCATCACGCCTGACATCAAGGTCGAAGAGCCGCTGCCGGATGACCTGAAGGGCAAGATGGTGACCGAGGGCGAATCCGCCCTGCGCGGCCACATCAAGGGCCAGAGCGAGACGGACGAGGGCTCGGGCTCCGTCGCCTACGTGCCGCCGGATCCGAAGGATGACGTGCAGCTCAACTACGCGCTCGACCTTCTGCGCGGCAAGAAGACGGACCCGTCTTTCCCGCCGAACCCTGAAAAGGCCGTTAGCGCAAAGTAACCACCAGATGAGGCGTCAGGCCGGATGAGGATCCGGCCTGACGCCTTTTTGCTGTCCTGATGATGGAAGCAGCCGAAGAATGAATACCGATCTGCACGCGCCCCTTGGACAGAACCGCAAGCCCGGCGGCAAGCGCCCTGGCGTCTTGCGCACGGGGCGGGTGGTCGCCGGGCTTTGCCTCGTGCTGATCGGCGGCTTTTCGGTCTATACCGCCTTTCGTGGCGATGGCCTGAAGCGCGAGACGCCGCCCGCCAAGGAGCAGGCCTCCGCCGTTCCCACCGACACCACTCAACAGGCCGCCACGGCGGATACTGCGCCTCCCAACGGCATGCCGCGCAGCGATCCGAATTCCGGCGCCAATGTCGAGCGGATGACGACGGGTGATGGCTCGGTGGTGACCAAATACAGCCCGAAGACCCGCGACGGAAACGGCCCCGTGCTGATCGATGCGATGCAGGTGGGGCAGGATCCGCGAATGGCCGCATTGCCGAACGATGCCCTGCTCGAGGCGTCGTCGTTCGGGCGCTTGCCGATCGTTGGGCCCGATGGTCGCCGGCCGATGGACCAATATGCCCGACCATGGTCCGGCGCGCATGGAACGCGGATCGCGATCGTCGTGAGCGGTCTTGGTCTCAGCCAGACGGGCACGCAGCGGGCGATCCAGCAGTTGCCCGAGGAGGTGACGCTTGCATTCGCCGCCAGCGGAAACAGTCTGCAGCGCTGGATGCAGGAGGCGCGCCGGTCCGGCCACGAAATCCTGATCCAGGTGCCGCTAGAGCCTTTCGATTACCCGGCGAACGATCCAGGGCCCGATACGCTGCTCACGTCGAAAAGCGTGGCCAAGAATATCGAGAGCCTTCACCGGGCGATGGGCGAAATCACCAACTACACCGGCGTTTTGAACTATCAGGGCGGTCGTTTCCTCTCGGATGCGAACGCGCTGGAGCCCGTCATGCGCGATATCGGCAAGCGCGGGCTGCTGTTTCTCGATGATGGCACCTCGGCGCAGTCGAAGACCGCCGCGATCGCCAAGGGCACGGAGACGCCCTACGCCTTTGCGGACGTGCAGCTCGACGGACAGGTGGATTTCAACGCGATCACCAACAAGCTGGATGAACTCGAGCGCGTGGCCAAGCGTAACGGTCAGGCGATCGGCGTCGCCTCGGCATTTGACGAGAGCATCGATGCCATTTCAAAATGGACGGAAGAAGCGGCGATGCGCGGCATCGAGATCGTCGGGATCGCCGCGCTGACCAATGATCCGAAGAAACCCTAGCAGAGACAACCATGAGCCAATCGACCGTTAAAGCCGAAGATCTGCCCTATCGCCCGTGCGTCGGCGTGATGATCCTCAACCGCGCCGGGCTGGTCTGGGCCGGCCGCCGGATCCCGGCGGAGAATTCGGAATATGACGGCTCGCCGCAGCTGTGGCAGATGCCGCAGGGCGGCATCGACAAGGGCGAGGACCCGCTGACGGCTGCTTATCGCGAGCTCTATGAAGAGACCGGCATGAAGACAGTGACGCTGCTTGCCGAAGCGAAGGACTGGATCAACTATGATCTGCCGCCGCAGCTGATCGGTATCGGGCTCAAGGGCAAGTTTCGCGGGCAGACGCAGCGCTGGTTCGCCTTCCGTTTCGATGGCGATGAGAGCGAGATCGCCATCAACCCGCCGCCGGGCGGGCATTCCGCGGAATTCGACGCCTGGGACTGGAAGCCGATGGCTCAGTTGCCAGAGCTGATCGTGTCCTTCAAGCGCGGTGTCTACGAACAGGTGGTCAGCGAGTTCAGCCATCTCGCGGGATTGCCGGCCGCCTGATTGACGGCTGTGTGATTGGATGCCGGCCGCCTGAGCGGCCGGGTCCAGGGCTTGATTATTCGGCTTGGTCGGCGGAGTCGGCGTTCAGCTGGCCATACTTGGCTTCGCCGATCTTGCCGAGCAGCTCGAGCTGCGTTTCGAGGAAGTCGATGTGGCCTTCTTCGTCCATGAGGAGCTCTTCAAAGAGCTTCATGGAGACGTAGTCGCCTGCCTCATGACAGATATCGCGGGATTTCTTGTAGGCGGTGCGGGCGTCGTATTCGCCGGCGAGATCCGCTTCCAGGACTTCCTTGACGTTCTGACCGATGCGCAGCGGCGCAAGCGTCTGCAGGTTGGGGTGGCCTTCGAGGAAGATGATGCGTGCGACGAGCTTGTCGGCATGCTGCATCTCTTCGATCGATTCAGCGCGCTCCTTCTTGGCGAGCTTGGTGTAACCCCAATCTTCAAGGAGCCGGTAGTGAACCCAGTACTGGTTGACAGCACCAAGTTCCAAAAAGAGGGCCTCGTTAAGCCGCTCGATGACTTTTTTGTCGCCTTTCAATGTCCGCTCTCCTGTTTTCTTCATGGAAGTTTCTGAGGCGGGACATGAAATCAAATATTTCGGCATCCGTCGAGTGCCGACGGGCGTGATAGTCCTCGGTCGTCTGAATGATGATGTCGACCACATTCGGGAAACAACCGCAGCAACGGCCGCGTTTTTCCATGGCATGGTAGACTTTCGCAGGGACAATAAGCTGCCAACAGTCCTCATCGAGAAGGCTGTTGATAACCTCCCGGATTTCGGTGTCGGTTATGTAGTTGCAACTGCAGACAAGCACGTCTTCATTCCAAACATGACAATGACTATCGTCTTTTTGCTAAAGAAGACGCTCATTGTCAAGAAAGATTCATATTCCGGCATTACCGCTTCGCCCGCCTTACGGCTTGCTTACGATCCAATCGAAGCGCATGGCTCTCCGCTTGCGATGACGTCCGAACGGGCCCGCCATTGAAAATCAATGAAAATTACGGCCCTTCGGCATGACCGACGCCGTGGCTTCATTCCACTCCCGATTGTCCCGCTTGGTTATTCTTTTTTCCATCACTGCTTTCTCCAATATCTCGTTGAGCTTCTTCTGCCGGGGATCGGCGGTCGGCCGGCGCGCCTCGTCGGAGCGATCGCAGACGCCGAAGCGGTTGGCCTCCTTCTGGAGCAGCCCCAGGGCGTGCGTCATATCCTCGATGTGATCGACAACCGTGTGGATCACCCCGCTCTGGCTCTGTAGCTTGCCGCGGATTTTGACGAGCCGGGCGCCCATGACGATGGCGCGATATTTCTCGAAGGTCTTCGGCCAGACGATGGCATTGGCCACGCCTGTTTCATCCTCCAGCGTCATGAAGATCACGCCCTTGGCCGAGCCCGGACGCTGGCGCACCAATACGAGGCCGGCAATCGTCACCCATCGACCGTTCGGCACCTTGAGCAGGTCGACGCTGCGGGTGATGCCGACCCCACGCAGTTCGTCGCGCAGGAAGGACAGAGGGTGCGCCTTGAGCGACAGGGACAGATATCGGTAGTCCTCTACCACCTGCTCGCCTGGAAGCATTTCAGGCAGTCTGGCTTGCGGCTCGACCTGCAGGTCGAGATGAGATGCCTGATCGAACAACGGCAAGCGCTCGGCAGCACTCTTCACATCCAGCGCGCGGACCGCCCATAGCGCCTCGCGCCGAGAAAGGCCGATGCTGTTGAAGGCATCGGCATCCGCCAGCCGCTCGATATCGGATTTATCGAGGCCGGAGCGCAGCCATAGATCGCGGATGGAGGTGTAGCCGTATCCGCGCTGTGCCATCAGCTTCTCGCGTATGGCATCCTCGGATAGCCCCTTTACCTGACGAAAGCCGAGACGGACGGCGTGATTGGCCTTGATGACATCGCTCATCTCGCGATGGCGGAAATCAATCCGACGATTGTCGAAGCGTCCGTCTTCCAGCAGGCAGTCCCAATCCGAACTGTTTATGTCGACCGGCCGGATCTCGACGCCGTGTTCCCTGGCATCGCGAACCAGCTGCGCCGGCGCGTAGAAGCCCATCGGCTGCGAGTTCAGCATGGCCGCACAGAAGATATCGGGATAATAGGCCTTCATCCAGGAGGAGGCGTAGACGAGCAGCGCGAAGGAAGCTGCGTGGCTTTCCGGGAAGCCGTATTCACCAAAGCCCTTGATCTGGTTGAAGCATTGCTGGGCAAATTCTTTCGAATAGATTTCCTTCGACATCATGCCATCGATGAATCGTTGTTCGAAATTGCCAATGGTGCCGGTCCGCTTGAAAGTCGCCATCGCTCGCCGCAGTTGGTCGGCTTCAGCAGGTTCGAAGCCCGCTGCAGTGATAGCGATCTGCATCGCCTGCTCTTGGAAGAGCGGAACACCCAATGTTCGCTCAAGGACATTTTCTAACTCTTTGCTGGGATAGCTGGCCGGGATTCCTCGCCTTCGCTCCTCCCGGCGCTTCAGATAGGGGTGGACCATATCCCCCTGAATAGGCCCAGGTCGGACGATGGCGACCTCGATGACGAGATCGTAGAACACTCGCGGCCGAAGGCGCGGCAGCATGCTCATCTGCGCGCGGCTTTCTATCTGGAAGACGCCCAGCGTATCGGCCCGGCACATCATGTCGTAGACCGGCTTTTCGTCCTCATGCGTGTCATTGCCGAGATCGGCCAGCGTCTTCTTCACGTCGTAATGCAGCAGAAGAAGATCGAAGGCCTTGCGCAGGCAGGTCAGCATTCCTAGCGCCAAGACATCGACCTTGAGGATTTTCAGGTTATCGAGATCGTCCTTGTCCCACTCGATCATGTAGCGATCCGACATCGCCGTATTCATGATGGGAACGACCTCGTCGAGCCGGTCGCGGGTGATGACGAAGCCGCCGACATGCTGGGTGAGGTGGCGGGGAAAGCTCAAGAGTTCGGATGCGTATTGCAGGACGTGGTTGGTTACTGGGTTTCCAGTGTCGAGGCCGGCGGCCCTTGCTTCCCGTTCGGACAGCTTGTCATCCGACCAGCCCCATACCAGGCTGCCGATCGCCGATTGCACATCTTCCGACAAGCCGAACGCCTTTGCGACCTCGCGGCCTGCGGAACGGGTGCGGTAGCTGGTGACGGCCGCCGTCAGCCCAGCATGTTCCTTACCGTATCGCTTATAGATGTGCTGGATGACCTCCTCGCGCCGATCATGCTCGAAATCGACGTCGATATCTGGTGGTTCGTCGCGGTCCGTCGACATGAAGCGGTCGAACAGCAGCACGCTTTTTTCCGGGTTAACCTCCGTGACCTCAAGGCAGTAGCAGATCACCGAATTGGCGGCCGAGCCGCGGCCCTGGCAAAGGATCTTGAGCTCATAGCGGGCATGCATGATGATCCGGTGGACCGTCAGGAAATAGGGCGCGTATTGCTTCTCTCTGACGAGGTCCAGTTCGTAGACGATCTGCTCGCGGGTCTTCTCCCTGATGCCTTCAGGAAAGCGCCTTGCCGCTCCCGCCCATGTCAGGCGCTCCAACGTTTCATAAGACGTTTCGCCCGCGTCGTTCTCATCGGGATAATTGTGCTTCAGTTCGTCCAGGCAAAAGCTCAGCTTGGAGAAGAACTTCTCCGTGTTGGCGATGGCATCGGGATATTCCCTGAAAAGCCGTGCCATCTCTCTTCCATGCTTCAGATAGCGTTCGGCATTCGGCGCCAGCAGAAAGCCGGCTTCTGGGATTGGTACGTGCTCCCTTATCGAGGTGACGATATCCGACAAAGGGCGGCGCGCGGTGTCGTGATAGAGCGGCTGGTTAGAGGCGATGAGGGGGACGCGGTTTCTGGAAGCGAGGATCGAAATCACCGCGAATACGCGCTTGTCGCGACCGTCATAGGTTGATGTCATCGTCATGTAGAGCTTGTCACGGAAGCGGGCGCGGAGACGACCGACGCAGGCTTCGAATGTGTCGCAGCGCAGGGGATCGTCGGCAACCAAAGGATCAGGGATGATCGCCAGCATCATCTGGTCGCCCCATTCCATAAGGTCCTCCTCCACCAAGGTGCAGTTGCCCTTCTCCGCGCGCAGATTGCCGGCGCTCAGCAGGCGGCAGAGATGTGCCCAACCCTTTCGATTTTGAGGGTAGGCCAGAATATCGGGTGTTTCGTCCGAAAAGACCAATCGGGCGCCGGGTTGAAGCCGGACCGGGTCAATGACGTCCTCGGGGTTCTCGCCCTTTTCCAGCAGGCCCTGTTCTTTCCGCTCGAATTTCTTTCGAAGCGCCGTTACCTGGGCGTGCGCCCTGACCACGCCGGCGACCGAATTACGGTCGGCGATGCCGATGCCGCCTAGCCCCAGGACCGCGGCCTGCAGCACCATTTCCTCAGGCTTGGAGGCCCCTTCCAGAAAGGAAAAATTGGTTTTGGCGCCGATCTCGAAGAAAGCCCGCGTCATGCGAATATCCCGTGCATGTACCAGCTCTGCGTTTCGTCCTGGCCGTATAGACCCTTGCGGTAGATCCAGAAGCGGTGGCCCTGATCATCCTCGACGCGGAAATAGTCGCGGGGCTGTGTATCCTTGCCGTCGAGCCACCATTCCATGGCAAGCCGCTCCGGCCCCTCGCTTTTGACGATACGGTGGCGCATGCGGCGCCAGTGAAAATTGGCCGGCGCGCCATCCGGAACCTCGATGGCGAAGGCATCCATCGGCTCCGCCCTTTCCAGGAGACGCGCGGGTCTCTCGCCGCGTGAGGGAGCGGGATTGCCTGGCGGGATCTTCGCGGAGAGGCCATCGATGGCGGGAACCGAAATCACCGCCCTTTCCGGTAGGTGGCTTTCGCGCAGCTGGAAGGTCTGCAGGCAATCTGATCCCAATCGCGCGGAGACGCGATCGACGAAGGCTGCCAGCGAGGCATCCTTCTGCTGATGTCCCTCAAAGTCGCTCTGGGCCGTATCGAAGGCTTCGTGGCGCAGGACATTGAGGCGCAGGATCTCGAATCCATAGCCGGCATCGAGATCGTCATGGACCGCCTGCAGGCGTTCGGTGAAGAGGACGGCGATGCGCCTTGGTTCCCGCAGCGGTCTTGTCGTGCCGGCCGCGATGCGGAAGACCTTGCCGTCGACGCGAAACAGGACGAGTTCGAAAACGCGGCCGCCGACGCCGCGCGCCTCCAGCGAGGGTTTCAGCGCATGGGCGATCTGGTCGGTGACGGCCAGAATCTCCTCTTCCGCAGCGACCGGTTCCATCAAGCGGCGCTCGGCCGAAAGGCTGGCGACGGGCAGGCGCGGCGATATCGGCTCCTCGTCCGTTCCAAGTACCTGGTCAAGCCGCAACAGCACGCTTGCGCCGAAACGGCGGGTCAGCGGCGCGCGCGGGGTTTCCATCAGGTCGCCGATGTATTTCAGGCCCATCTTGGTGAGTGCTGCGACCGTGTCGTCCGAGAGGCGAAGTGCGGCAACCGGAAGGGGAGCAACGACCCGTTCCGTCTCATCCGCGTCGATCACGCCTCCCTGGCCGAAGCGGCTGACCGCCCAGGACAGGCCCGGGGAGGCGGTGATGGCGCCCCGGACGTCGATACCCATTTGAAAGAGCCTGGACAGAATATCCTTGAGGAGCGCCTTTTCGCCGCCGAAGAGATGGGCGCAGCCGGTGATATCGAGAAACAGGCCATCCCTGCCGTCGAGCGCCACCAGCGGCGTATAGCGGTCGCACCAGTCGGCAATGCCTTCGAGAAAGCGCAAGTCGGCGGCCGGATCCTCCTCGATCACCTCGATCGTCGGATGGATGGCGCGGGCTTCGGCGACACCCATGTTCTTTTTCAGGTTGATCGCCTCGGCTGCCTCGTCCAGCGCCGTCAGACGCATGGTGTTGGCGTGGCGGCCGGAGCAGACGATCGGCGGCGTCTCAGGACGATTGCGCAAACGCCAAGCGAGACCCCACTTCTTCCTGGATATGCGATCGGTCGGCAAATGCGGGAAATGCAGTGCCAGAATGCGCTGAGCGTTCGCCTGGAAAGCGAGTGTTGGCTGATGGGCGGACAGGGAAAAACCGGCGGTCATGGGGGTTCCACTCCAGAAGAATGGAGAAGGGAGCCGGGTTTCGGCTCTTCTCCAGGGTGATGCGAAAGATCGGATTGCCGATGCTGCCGCCCAGCATCGAACCATCAGGCAAGGACCGCGCCGCAGATGGCGCGGGTTCGGCAAGAAAGCGGAAGATGGCGCTGCTGGCCTCTTCCTCCGCTGCCTGCCGCAACAGGAAAAGCGGGCGGCGAGACGCCTTTGCCCGCAGGTTGAGACGGCGGCTTTCCGTCAGGCCGAAGGGCCTGGGATTACCGCGAACTTCGAGAATGGTGGCCGGAAAGACGCCGCTTTCGACAGCGGTTTCCGCCAGCCACAGCGCGTCCTCCAGCTTTTTTGGCGCGGCGTGCAGGAAGAGCCGCGGCTTCAGGCCGAAATCGCTGAGGCCAACGGCATAGGGCCGCCCGGCCTCCATCGTCGCCACCGTGTCGGCGATCCAGAGGATCGGCAGGTGCGCGTTCGCCCCCTCCTCTTGCCCATGCTGGAGCATGGCCGCGATCGCCAGAACGAAGCCGCTGCTTGCGCCGGCATTGCGCAACAGCGTCGTGCGGACTTCGGTCAGGCCATCGAGCGGCAGGCCGCCGTCGAGCGCTTCATCCAGAGCGGGGATTCCGAGCGGCAGGCGCAAGGCGTCTTCGCTCTTCGGCTTGTCGAGAACGGTGTCGGCCAAAGCCTGATTTTCCGCCGCCGCCAATGCCGGCACCGGTTTTCCTTCAAGCTTTGCAATGGTTTCGCGGAGCGCAAAAAGCCGCTCGCGCGCCACGGCCGACTGTGCCACGACGTCGCTCCATCTATCGGATGTTCCTATTATGTTCTTATGGATTCCAGAGCTCGACCGAAGAGTCAACAGCCGTTTGATGTGAATTTATTCCTGCCTTTGATTCCGCTCTCGAAAATCAGCTGCAAAGGCTCTATATGGGCGGCAAAGGAAAGGAGCTTTTATGGCTCGCATAGACCAGAGCGACAATTGGCAGGATCGCCACGCTCCGACAATCAGCACGTTCGAGTCCCTGGCGATGGAGGCTTACAGCCACCTGCCGGAAGAATTCCGTGCGCTGACCACCAATCTGACGATCGAGATCGAAGACTTCCCTGATGACGAGGTGTTCGAGGACATGGCGCTGGAAACTCCGTTCGATCTTTTAGGCCTGTTCGAGGGGCGCGGGATTTCCGAGCGCTTCACCATGGAAACGGGCGAACTTCCCAATCGCATCCGGCTCTACCGGCGGCCGATCCTCGATTATTGGGCCGAGAACGACGAAACGCTGGGCGATATCATCACCCACGTGCTGATCCACGAGATCGGCCACCATTTCGGTCTCAGCGACGACGATATGGAGCGGATCGAGGCGAGCGCGGAAGAGGCGGCCGAGCGCTAGGCGCCGGGTCTTCAGGCGCGCCCCGACAGCAAATCTTATTGCTCGGAAAGCTTCATGTCGGGGTGGTAGTCCTTGCCTTCGACATGCTTGACGATCGCCTGGGCGCACATCACCTGGCCGGTCTGCGAGTTGAAGGTCATGGCTGGCGAGCCGTTCAGCGACCAGCCCTTGTTGAGGGCGTCGGTTACGCGGTGGCAGAAGGCGGCGTCGTCCTGGCCGGTCAGAAGGCGGTAGAGCTTCATCACATCGTCTTTCAGTTTGCCGTCTGGCCTTTTGGCTTCTGGCGTTCTGCAATCAGGCGGGCTTTATGAACCAGAGTTTCCGCCTGGACAAGATGCAGCCGCTCGATCATGCGGCCGTCGACATTGATGACGTTGAGGCCATCCGTGGCGGGGTCGGCGAAGGCTTTCATGATCGCCTCAGCTTCGGCGATGGCGGATGCGTCCGGGCCGAAATGCCGGTTGGCGGGTTCGATCTGCGCGGGATGGATCAGCATCTTGCCATCGAAGCCCATGGCGCGTGCCTCGGCGCATTCGGTGTCGAAGCCATCGATATCCTTGAAATCGTTGAAGACGCTGTCGATCGCACAGAGGCCGTAAGCGCGCACGGCCAGGATCACCTGCATCAGCCAGGGCACGAGATACTGCCGGCCGGGCTGCGGCAGTACGCCGGTTTCCTTGCGCAGGTCGTTGAGGCCGACGACGAGGCAATCGAGCCTTGAGCCCGCCGTTCGCCCGGCCTCGGCGATCGCCGCGGCATTGAGGATGCCGCGTGGGGTCTCGATCATTGCCCAGATCCGCAGTTCGTCCGGCGCATCGGCATCCGCGAGAAGATCACTGACCGACATCACGTCCTGCGGTTCGTTGACCTTCGGCAGCAGAACAGCATCCGGCTCCAGCGCGCTCACGAGTTCCATGTCGGCTCGGCCCCAGTTGGTGTCGAGGCCGTTGATGCGGATGATGCGTTCCTTGCCCTCGAGCGGTTTGCCTTGGAGGAAGGCGGCCAGGTTTTCGCGCGCTTCGGCCTTCTTCTCGGGCGCCACGGAATCCTCGAGGTCGAAGATCACCGTATCGCAATCGAGCTGATGGGTCTTTTCAAGCGCGCGAGGATTGATCGCGGGAACGCTCAGCACCGAGCGGCGCAGGTTCATCGAACGGGTGAGGGGAGACTGGCTCATCACGAATGTGTGTCAAGCTTTGTGACTGATGGCAAGACAACAAAAAGCCATGCTTATCTTGCAGAAGACAAGACGAAGGACCACATTCCTTTCCTAGAAAGGTTTCAAACCCATGCAGAATATTCGTTCCGTCTTCCTTTTGCTTGCAGGCATCACCGCATTCGCAGCATTGGCGCTCCTCACCTTTTCGGTGACGCTCGCCGTCGGCGCCATTCTGACGGTGCTGATGGTCGGCCGCGCGCTCTCGCTGAAGATGAAGGCGGCTCCGGTCTGTGCAAGGGCGAAGTCCAAGACGCGCGATGGTCAACCCATGCGCATCTGGAACGACGGTCGCGGCACGATCATCGATCTCTGATCGTCCTATCTGATCGCTTCTGGCGTCCCGAATTTATTTCATTCGGTCTGTCGGCTGGCGTTTTGCTCGCGCGTCCTAGATGCGGCAAGGCTTGTGGCTGCACAAGCATCACGCCCAGGCATCAATGGAGGACTGCATGGAAAGCGAAACGCAAACCGGCCAGATGGCCATGCCGCCGGTCAAGAACGGGCTGCTCCCCTACATCACTGTCGATGGCGCGCTGAAGGCGGCGGAATTCTACGGAAAAGCTTTCGGCGCCGAGCAGGCATTCGTCGTGCCGCCTGATGAAAATGGACGCACCATGCATGTGCATCTCTATATCAACGGCAGCTCACTGATGCTGAGCGACGCCTATCCCGAACACGGCCACCCTTTCCGGCCGCACCAGGGCTTCTCGCTGCAGCTCGTCGTCGACGATATCGATCTCTGGTGGGATCGGGCGGTGAAGGCCGGTGTAGAAGTGGTCATGCCCGTCGAGCGCATGTTCTGGGGCGATCGCTATGGTCAGCTGCGTGATCCCTTCGGCGTCTCCTGGGCGATGAACGAGCCCGCCAAGGCCGGCTAGATCAGCCGCGCCCGGCCGGACGATTCTTCGGGGCGCTGGCCGGGGCTGCAGATTCCCCTTCATTTTGCCGGGAAACTGGACTAAACGCTGATCAACACACTATCTCTGCCGAACTGGAGGCCAGGCCATGGAAAAATTTACCAAGCTGACGGGCGTCGCCGCCCCTCTGCCGTTTGTCAACATCGACACCGACATGATCATCCCGAAGGATTACCTGAAGACGATCAAGCGCACCGGCCTCGGCAAGGGTCTCTTCGCGGAAGCCCGCTACAATGAAGACGGCACCCCGAACGAGGATTTCGTTCTCAACAAGCCGGCCTACCAGAACGCCAAGATCCTCGTCGCCGGCGACAATTTCGGCTGCGGCTCTTCGCGCGAGCATGCACCGTGGGCGCTGCTCGATTTCGGCATCCGCTGCGTGATCTCCACCAGCTTCGCCGACATTTTCTACAACAACTGTTTCAAGAACGGCATTCTGCCGATCAAGGTCAGCCCGGAAAATCTTGAAAAGCTCCTGGACGACGCCTCGCGCGGCTCCAACGCCATCCTGACGGTCGACCTGGAAAACATGGAAATCACCGGCCCCGACGGCGGCTCCATCAAGTTCGATCTCGATGCCTTCAAGCGTCACTGCATGCTGAACGGTCTCGACGATATCGGCCTGACGATGGAAAAGGGCAAGGAAATCGACCAGTTCGAAAAGGCCAACGCCGCTTCCCATCCTTGGGCCGCCTAAGCGCCTCGACAGGATTGCATGATCAAGCCGGTGGGTTCTCCCGCCGGCTTTTTCTTTGGCTCAGGGCAGCCGTTCTCTCCACATCTTGAGCTTCTCCAGCGACACGCCGATGCCGCCGCAGACCTCGATCAGCGGGTTCTTGAAGCGGGCGAGGAGGTCGGGGTGGGTGTCGGCGACGGCAAGGGCGGCGCCGCAGGCGGGTTCGACGAGGATGCGATAGGCGTCGGCGAATTTCAGGCAGGCGGCGACGGCTTCGGCGTCGGTCACCGTCACGCTCTCGATCGGATGATGTCTGGGAAGGTCGAAGACATGCTGGGCGACCTGGCGGGCGCCGAGCGAGGTGGCGATCGATGTGATGGCGGGCAGGGTGATGCGTTCGCCGGCGGCCAGGCTGGCGTTGAAGGATGCGGCCCCTTCGGTCTCGACGGCGATGACGGGCACATTATCGAGGCCGTTGCGCTTTAGGCCGGCGACGATGCCGGCAAGCAGGCCGCCGCCGCCGACACTGGCGATCACGCAGTCGAATTCGGCGCCCTTGGCCACCACTTCGTCAATCAGCGTGCCGTGGCCTTCCCAGAGCAGCGGATGGTCGAAGGGGTGCACATAGGCGGCCTTGCGCTCTGCGGCGAGATTGACGGCATGGGCGTTGGCCTCGTCGAAGACGGAACCATGGACGAGGACGGCGGCGCCTGTCGCGGCGATTGAGCGGCGGACCTCCTCGGAGGTGGTTTCCGGCACGACGATGGTGACGGGAACGCCGAGCGCGCGGCCCGCATAGGCTGCGGCGATGCCGGCATTGCCGCCGGAGGCGCAGAAGATTTCTTTTGCGCCGTTTTCCACCTCGTGCTGGCACAATCTGCCAACGCCGCGCAGCTTGAAGCTTCCCGCCGGTTGCAGCGCATCGAGCTTCAGCCAGAGTGGCCGGTTTGCGGCGCTATAGTCGGCGGATGTCTGAAAGAGCGGGGTGTCGAGATGGAGCGGTGCGGCGGGCATGGGCGTTTTCCGGAACATGGTCACGATGCCCTTCTTGTTGCCCAGGCAAATCGCGGGGTCAACCGATCGCTCAACCGATCGTTCAACTCTGGCGCCAACCGTACCGAAACGGCCTCTTGGTCGCTTGAAATGCCTTCTGCCGAGGGATAATAAGCCGCAACTTGTTTTTCCCGGAGGTTTCCATGACGACGCGCAATCTTTTCCTGCTGCCGGGTGACGGCATCGGTCCCGAGGCCATGGGCGAGGTCCGCAAGATCATCGCTTACATGAACGAGGAAATGTCCGCCGGCTTCGTCACCGACGAAGGTCTGGTCGGCGGCAGCGCCTATGACGCGCATGGCGCGGCGATCTCTGAAGCCGACATGCAGAAGGCGCTTGCAGCGGACGCGGTTCTCTTCGGCGCCGTCGGCGGCCCGAAGTGGGACGACGTTGCCTATGAAGTGCGCCCGGAAGCCGGCCTGCTGCGCCTGCGCAAGGATCTCGAGCTGTTCGCCAACCTGCGTCCTGCCATCTGCTACCCGGCGCTCGCTGCCGCTTCCTCGCTGAAGCCGGAGCTGGTCGAAGGTCTGGATATCCTGATCATCCGTGAACTGACGGGTGGCGTCTATTTCGGCGAGCCGAAGACGATCACCGATCTCGGCAATGGCCAGAAGCGTGCCATCGACACGCAGGTCTACGATACCTACGAAATCGAGCGTATCTCGGCCGTGGCCTTCGAAATGGCCCGCACGCGCCAGAACCGCGTCTGCTCCATGGAAAAGCGCAACGTCATGAAGTCGGGCGTTTTGTGGAACCAGGTCGTGACCGCGACGCACAAGGACAAGTATTCGGACGTCAAGCTCGAGCACATGCTGGCGGATGCCGGCGGCATGCAGCTGGTGCGCGCACCGAAGCAGTTCGACGTCATTGTCACCGACAACCTGTTCGGCGACATGCTGTCCGACGTTGCCGCCATGCTCACGGGCTCGCTCGGCATGCTGCCGTCGGCTTCGCTCGGCGCGCCTGACGGCAAGACCGGCAAGCGCAAGGCGCTTTATGAGCCGGTGCACGGTTCGGCTCCAGATATCGCCGGCAAGGGCATTGCCAACCCGATCGCGATGATCGCCTCGTTTGCCATGTGCCTGCGCTACTCCTTCGGCATGGTCAAGGAAGCCGACAACCTTGAGAAGGCGATCGCAAACGTGCTCGACAAGGGCATTCGCACCGCCGATATCATGGCCGACGGCGCCAGGAAGGTTGGCACGGTCGAGATGGGAGAAGCGATCCTCTCCGAGTTCAAGGCGCTTTCAGCCTGATTTTTCACGTGAAACACCTTTCAGGCCCTTCGCATCTCAGGATGCGGAGGGCCTTCGCATTGAAGGCAACCGCCGCAGCCCCTATCTCCCTCCTCTATTGATAAAAGAGCGGGAGTGGAATGAGCGAGAGCGTCGATCGAAGGCCGGGTTTCTGGGGCTATCTGAAAAAGCGCTACCAGGCGCGCCGCACGATCCATCGCCGGGTTCCCTGGAAGGGGTTTGCCTTTTCCGCGATCAACGCCGTGGCCATCGCCTTTTTCGTGTTCGATCGCCCGCTCGGTATTGCGGCCAAGGAACTGGCGCAGCCGCTGGTCACGCTTGCCGGCGATGTCACCGACATCGGCAGGCTTGCCTGGATTCTCGCCGGGCTTACAACCGTTGTTGCGACCGCTTATCTGGTCCGACGGCGCTTGTGGAAAGTGCGCGAGCGCTTCCGGATGATCTATTTTGGGCAGATGACCGCCTATGTCGCGCTATCCGTCCTGTTCACCGCCATCATCGCCAACTCCCTGAAGTTTGCGATCGGGCGCGCGCGACCGCTGATTTATGATCAGGAGGGAATCTTCAGTTTCGCGCCGTTCAACATGGATTTTCTGCACCAGAGTTTTCCGTCCGGGCATTCGGCGAATATCGGGGCGCTGTTCATGGCGCTGGCGCTACTCTTTCCCCGTTTTCGCCTCGGCTTCGTGGCCATTGGTCTCTGGCTCGGCGCAACCCGCATCATCATCGGCGTGCACTATCCGAGCGACGTTACGGCGGGGCTGGCGCTTGGCGCGTGGATCGCTTTTGCCACATCGGTCCTGTTTGCACGCTTCGGTCTGGTGTTCTCCATCGGGCGCGATGGCGGGTGGCCGATACCGCGGCTTAGCCGTTTGTTGTAAGCGCCTCCGTAAAAATTCTGTAGTCTGCTTCTGCTAGGTCTCGGTCGTTGATCGACAACCCCTGACCAGGACCGCCGACAGACATGAAATCCTTTCTCTCTTCGCTTGAGAAACGCAGGCTCCGCTGTCGTCACGGCATGCCGCATCTGCGTTGGCAATCCTGTCTGTTCGTCACCGTCAACGCCGTTATCCTCTCGCTTTTGTTGTTCGATGGTCCTGTCGGCGGCGATCACGTGCCGCCAACTATTCGCAGGATCGGCCTGATGTTGACCGATTTCGGCAAGTCCGACTGGATCATTATCGTCACCGCCTTCCTTCTGTTCCAGGGCTGGGCATCGTCGCGCACCGCCACCAGCGTACGTCACCGCCTGCAGGCGCTCAGGGTCAGCTGGATCGGCTGCTATCTCCTGACCTCGATCGCGCTGTCGGGATTGGTCGCCAATCTCCTGAAGCGGCTGATCGGGCGGGCCCGGCCGGAGCATTTCCAGGACTACGGCATTTTCTCGTTTTCGTCCTTCTCCGGTCATTCCTTCGAAAGCTTTCCATCAGGCCACGCAACGACGATCGGCGCCTTCTTCGCCGCCTTCGCGCTGCTCTTTCCGCGCTATCGCATTGCTTTCTTGGCTTGCGCGCTGTGGTTCGGCATGACGCGGGTGATGGTGAGCGCGCATTATCCAAGCGATGTGATCGCCGGCCTGGCGCTCGGCGGGTGGTTTTCGCTGATGATTGCCATCGTCTATGCGCGCCACAATCTTCTGTTTCGCCCAGGCGTCGGCGGCTGGCCGCAACCCAAGCGGCTGTTTCCGGCAATAGAAAACCCGGCGCCTTTGGAGCGCCGGGCGTGGTCTGTCTTCTCAGCGATGGTCAATCCATTGCGTGGATATCGCGGTTCTTGGTTTCCGGCAGGAAAATCAGGCCGATCACAAGCGTGATCGCGGCGAAGATGATCGGGTACCAGAGGCCGAAGTAGATGTCGCCGGTGGCCGCACTCATCGCGAAGGCCGTTGCCGGCAGCAGACCGCCGAACCAGCCGTTGCCGATGTGATAGGGCAGCGACATGCCGGTGTAGCGGATGCGGGTCGGGAAGAGCTCGACCAGCAATGCGGCGATCGGGCCGTAGACCATTGTCACATAGAGAACCAGCACGAACAGGATGGCAATCGTGCCGATCCAGTTGACGCGTGCAGGATCGGCCGCCATGGCGAAGGTGCCGCCGCCGGCGATGTTGTAGACCGCCATGTCGGTGACGCCGTTGGCCTCATCCGTCGTCAGCAGCTTGGCCGCTACCAGCTTGTCGGCCGGCATCGTCTCCTTGGTCCCTGCGCGGATCGCATCGGCGTTCAGCGCAAGTTCCGGATTGGCGGCGATGAAGGCATCGAGCTTCGCGTCCGGAACCTTGATGGCGCCGCGGTTCAGCGGGTAGCCACCGTCGTGGAGCGCGATGTTGGCGCTTTTCTCGAAGGCCGCCGTCAGGCCCTTGGCCTTGTCGCCGGCTGCGACCGCGTCGAAGCTGGTGATGGTTTCATCGCCGATCTTCACAGTCGCCGGCTGGCCGGCAGGGCCGGGGACGACATCATAAGGCACCGAGTTCTTGGTCAGGAAGGCTGTCGCCACGTCACAGGAGCTGGTGAACTTCGACGTGCCTGTCGGGTTGAACTGGAACTTGCAGTCCGTCGGATCGGCCGTCACCGTTGCCCGGACAGATGCCTGGGCTTCGGCGAGCGCCGGGTTGGCGGTCCAGGTCAGGGCCTTGAATAGCGGATTGTAAGTGACGGCGGCGATCAACAGGCCAGCCATGATGATCGGCTTGCGGCCGATCCTGTCCGATAGGCCGCCGAAGATGACGAAGAACGGTGTCGCAAGAATGAGGGCGACGGCGACCATGATATTGGCTGCCTGCAGGTCAACCTTCAGAACGTTCTGCAGGAAGAACAGCGAGTAGAACTGACCGCCGTACCAGACGACCGCCTGGCCCATAGTGGCGCCGAGCAGGGCGATAAGTGCGATCTTGGCGTTCTTCCACTGTCCGAATGCTTCCGTCAGCGGCGCCTTGGAGCCCTTGCCTTCCGCCTTCATTTTCTGGAAGGCGGGGGATTCGTTCATCCGCACGCGGATCCAGACGGAGACGCCGAGAAGGACGACCGAGACCAGGAACGGAATGCGCCAGCCCCAGGCGGCGAAGGCTTCCTTGCCCATGATGAACTGGACGCCGACGATGACGATCAGCGACAGGAAAAGGCCGAGCGTTGCCGTGGTCTGGATCCATGAGGTGAAGTAGCCGCGGCGGCCATTCGGCGCGTGCTCGGCCACGTAGGTGGCTGCCCCGCCATATTCACCGCCGAGCGCCAGGCCCTGCAGCAGGCGAAGTGCGATCAGGATGATCGGAGCGGCGATGCCGATCGTGGCGGCACCGGGGAGGATACCGACCAGGAAGGTCGAGAGACCCATGATCAGGATCGTCACCAGGAAGGTGTATTTACGCCCGACGAGATCGCCGAGGCGGCCGAAGACCAGCGCGCCGAACGGGCGTACCAGGAAGCCGGCGGCAAAGGCCAGCAGCGTGAAGATGTTGCGGGTGGCTTCTGGATATTGGGTGAAGTAGGTCGCGCCGATATAGGTGGCGAGGGACCCGTAGAGATAGAAATCGTACCACTCGAATACGGTGCCAAGCGAGGAGGCGAAGATGACCTTCTTCTCCTCCGATGTCATCGGTCCGGCTTTCGCGCCCCCGACGCTTGCGACATTTGCCATGTTCTGTCCTCCACAGAATGATGTGAAATGCGGCGCGCGACCATACTCTCCTCAAAGCATACCCCTGGTCGCGGTTCGCCCGAGGAAAGTGTGCCAGAAAATACCTCGCTTACGGAGAGCGGCTTTGGGATTATGACTTTAGTCTAAGGCTTTGCAGTCAGGCCGGGCCGCAGCAGCTCAGGTTCAGGCACGAAAAAAGCCGGATGGCGGACCATCCGGCTTCGATCGTTTTCGTGAAGTGCCTGCCTTAGGCGGCTTCGGTCGTGTGTGCCTTGCGGACTTCCTCGTCCGTCAGGATACCACTGGCGCGGAGCAGTGCGGCGAAGCGGCCGTTGCTTTGGCTGAGCTCGTCGAAGCTGCCTTCTTCGACGACGCGGCCGTTGTCGAGGAAGAGAACCTTGTCGGCTTCGCGAACCGTCGACAGGCGGTGGGCGATGATAAAGGTGGTGCGGTTCTGACGAAGATTGTCGATCGCAGCCTTCACGCGGTTCTCGGTTTCGACGTCGAGCGCACTCGTTGCTTCGTCCAGCACCAGGATCGGCGCATCCTTGAGGATGGCGCGGGCGATGGCCACACGCTGGCGCTCGCCGCCTGAAAGCCTGTTGCCGCGTTCGCCGACATGGGTGTCGTACTGGTCTTCGCGGGTCTCGATGAAGTCGGCTGCAGCGGCGGCTTCAGCCGCACGGCGCATGTCTTCATCCGAAGCGTTCTCCCGGCCGAGGCGAATGTTGTCGCTGATCGAGCGGTTGAGCAGACCGGCGTCCTGGAACACGGTGGCGATATAACGGCGCAGCGACTTGCGAGTGACCTTCGTCGTGTCATGACCGTCGACGAGGATCTGGCCGCTGTCGGGGTCGTAGACGCGCTGCAGCAGGTTGATCATCGTGGTCTTGCCCGAGCCGGTCGGACCGACGATCGCAACCGTCTGGCCAGCCTTGGCGGTGAAGGACACGTTGTGCAGGCCCTGTGCCGTGTTGCCGAAGCGGAACGACACGTTGCGGAACTCGACCTCGCCCTTCACGTCGGTGATGTCGGCGTTGCCGGCAGGCTCTTCGCGATCACGGACCGAGTCTTCGAGAGCATAGAAGTCCTCGAGCTTGGAACGGGCCTCGAAAATCTGCGAGGCGAACTGGCGCATCTGGTCGAGACGCGAGATCAGGAGGTTGGCAAAGCCGATGAAGGCGATGACGTCACCGATGCGCAGCTCGCCGGCCTGGACCATGACGGTACCAATGACGAGAATGATCATCATGGCGATCGTCGAAGCCATGCGGTTCATCGCGCCGGCCAGCGCCCACCAGTCGAGAACCGGGTACTGGGCCTGCAACAGGCGTTCGGTGAAGGACTTCAGGGCCTTGGTTTCAGCTTCGATACGGTTGTAGCTGTGCAGCACCGAGACGTTGCTGATCGAGTCGCTGACATGCGAGAAAACCGTGTGGTAGTGGTTTTCGACCGAAGCCTGACCATCCTTCGTGCGGCTCATGACGAGACGGCCGATCAGCCAGTAGGCGATACCAAGCACGACAAGCACGCCGGACAGACGGACGTCCATCGAGATCGCCGTCGGGATGAGAATGGCGATGGCGACGGCGGTCGCAAGGTGATTGCGCATGAATTCGAGCCAGAGGCCGAACAGCGTCTCACAGGCGCGCAGCAGCGTATGCAAGGCATTGGACGTGCCACGCTGATGATGCCAGGAGAGCGGCATGGAGATGATGCGGCCGAACGCTTCCGTCAGAAGCGTCGCGCGACGTCCATGCGCCAGCCGGTCAGCCTCGCGGGCGACCAGGACGAAGGCGATCGTGTTGAAGACGGCGAAACCGGCCCACATGAACAAGATCGGCTTGACCTCGCCTTTGCCGGAAATTGCATCTATAATGCGGCCGAAAAGGATCGGCTCGGCGATGGTGATCGCTGCGAGCACGATGTTCGCGATAACGACCAGGGATACGCGGAACTTATAGGCGCCAAGATAGCGCAAAGCTCTTGCATAGACCTTGAAAAGCGACACGGCGAATTCCTCTTTGTGCATCTGCGAAATAGCGGATGTTGCGATGCTACAAAAACCTATCTGAACTGGCGATTAACAAGGCATTCATTGTTGGAATTTCGCCGTCTCGCTCATGCTCGGTTTCATGAGCGGATACCAGATATGGAAAAATTTCTTAGTGAAATGAAAAGGCTCGACATTTAACCCTTGCGTTGTCGCGTCAAACTGGCACAACCATAAACGATATTCTGAACTCTAATTTAATTGCATCGATAACCGTTCGCTATCGGGGCAAGTCCTGTCGCAGCGGCTTCACTTAAAAGCCTGTGATGGGATGGGGGCATTTTAGTGAATATTCATTCATTAATTCAATTACTTGTCGTTCTTGAAGAGTGCCGGAAGCCGGAGGCGGTGGTCGAGGAGCTGCGGCACGTCGTCCTGTCTTATGGCTTCGAGTTTCATGGGCTGCTCCGGTATCCGAAGCATAGCGAGGATATGACCGGAGCGGTGCTCGCCGGCGAATGGCCCGAGGGCTGGCCGCAGGTCTATGTCAGCAAGAAATACATGCTGAGCGATCCGACGATCCGCTATCTGGCTTTCGCGCAACAGCCGTTCCGCTGGAAGGATGGCCTGGCGGCGTTCCGCAAGGATCCGCACTATCGGCGGATGGAGCAGATGATGTCGGCTGCTTTGGGCTATGGCTTGAAGGATGGCTACACATTTCCAGTGCATGGAAGAAGCGGCGTGCTCGGCTATCTGACCATTGGCGGCAAGCCCGTCGATCTGTCTCCGCTCGAAATGACCCTCTTCGATGCGATCGCCAAGCGTGCATTCTGGCGCATTCTCGAACTGCGCGGTGAAGACGGTCTGGTATCGGACGATCTCTCCGGTGCGGACACGCGGCTCACGCGCCGGGAAATGGAAATCCTGCAATATCTCGCGGAGGGCCTGACGTCGGTCGAGATCGGCAAGCTCTTGCAGATCTCCAACCATACGGTCGACTGGTACATGAACGGTCTGCAGGACAAGCTGAAGGCAAAGAACCGCCAGCATGCCGTGGCCGTTGCGTTCCGCCATGGGCTCATCAGCTAGCTAGTTTAGAGAAATTCGATCTTGCGTCGTCGTGGGAAATTGAACTTTCCGTGACAGCGGGTTAAGACTCCTTTCGCGGGTGCAGCATTGCCCGTTTTTATGCCGTGAGGAGACTGCATTTGCCCATTTCCAAGATCCTTGTCGCCAACCGTTCCGAAATTGCCATTCGCGTGTTTCGCGCTGCCAACGAGCTCGGGATAAAAACGGTCGCGATATGGGCTGAGGAAGACAAACTGGCGCTGCATCGCTTCAAGGCGGACGAGAGCTACCAGGTCGGCCGCGGCCCGCATCTTGCGCGCGATCTTGGCCCGATCGAGAGCTATCTGTCGATCGACGAAGTCATCCGCGTCGCCAAGCTTTCCGGCGCTGATGCCATCCATCCGGGTTACGGCCTGTTGTCGGAAAGCCCCGAATTCGTCGATGCCTGCAACAAGGCCGGCATCATCTTCATCGGCCCGACCGGCGATACGATGCGCCAGCTCGGCAACAAGGTGGCGGCCCGCAATCTCGCGATCTCGGTCGGCGTTCCCGTGGTGCCGGCAACCGATCCGCTGCCGGATGATATGGCCGTCGTTGCCAAGATGGCCGACGAGATCGGCTATCCCGTCATGCTCAAGGCCTCCTGGGGCGGTGGCGGTCGCGGCATGCGCGCCATTCGCGATCCGAAGGACCTTGCCCGCGAGGTGACGGAAGCCAAGCGCGAGGCGATGGCCGCCTTCGGCAAGGACGAGGTCTATCTCGAAAAGCTCGTCGAGCGCGCCCGCCACGTCGAAAGCCAGATCCTTGGCGACACCCACGGCAATGTCGTGCACCTCTTCGAGCGCGACTGCTCGATCCAGCGCCGCAATCAGAAGGTCGTCGAGCGCGCCCCCGCCCCTTATCTCTCTGAAGCGCAGCGCCAGGAACTGGCCGCCTATTCGCTGAAGATCGCGGGTGCCACGGGCTATGTCGGCGCCGGCACCGTCGAATATCTGATGGATGCCGATACCGGCAAATTCTACTTCATCGAAGTCAATCCGCGCATCCAGGTCGAGCACACGGTGACCGAAGTCGTCACCGGCATCGATATCGTCAAGGCGCAGATCCATATCCTCGACGGCTTCGCGATCGGCACGCCGGAATCGGGCGTGCCCGCACAGGCCGATATCAAGCTCAATGGCCATGCCCTGCAGTGCCGCATCACGACCGAGGATCCGGAGCACAACTTCATCCCGGATTACGGCCGCATCACTGCTTACCGTTCGGCTTCCGGCTTCGGCATTCGTCTTGATGGCGGCACGTCCTATTCGGGCGCCATCATCACCCGCTATTACGATCCGCTGCTGGTCAAGGTCACGGCGTGGGCGCCGAGCCCGTCGGAAGCGATCTCGCGCATGGACCGCGCGCTGCGCGAATTCCGTATCCGTGGCGTTGCCACCAACCTGACCTTCCTGGAAGCGATCATCACGCATCCGAAGTTCAAGGACAACAGCTACACCACCCGCTTCATCGACACGACGCCGGAGCTGTTCCAGCAGGTCAAGCGTCAGGACCGCGCGACGAAGCTGCTCACCTACCTGGCCGACGTCACCGTCAACGGTCATCCCGAAGCCAAGGACCGGCCGCGCCCGACTGCGGATGCCGCAGAGCCTGTCGTGCCCTACACCAACGGCACGACGATCAAGGACGGCACCAAGCAGCTGCTCGACACGCTGGGTCCGAAGAAATTCGGCGAATGGATGCGCAACGAAAAGCGCGTGCTGATGACCGACACGACGATGCGCGACGGCCATCAGTCGCTGCTCGCGACCCGCATGCGCACCTACGACATCGCCCGCATCGCCGGCACCTATGCGCATGCGCTGCCGAACCTGCTCTCGCTGGAATGCTGGGGCGGCGCGACCTTCGACGTCTCCATGCGCTTCCTGACCGAAGATCCGTGGGAACGCCTGTCGCAGGTACGCGAGGCAGCGCCGAACCTGTTGCTGCAGATGCTGCTGCGCGGCGCCAACGGCGTCGGTTACAAGAACTACCCCGATAACGTCGTCAAATACTTCGTCCGCCAGGCTGCGGCCGGCGGTATCGATCTATTCCGCGTCTTCGACTGCCTGAACTGGGTCGAGAACATGCGTGTCTCGATGGATGCGGTGGCGGAAGAGAACAAGCTTTGCGAAGCGGCAATCTGCTATACCGGCGATATCCTGAATTCGGCGCGTCCGAAGTATGATCTGAAGTACTACACCGATCTCGCCGTGCAGCTCGAAAAGGCCGGCGCGCATATCATCGCGCTGAAGGACATGGCGGGCCTGTTGAAGCCGGCAGCCGCCAAGGTGCTGTTCAAGGCGCTGCGCGAGGCAACCTCGCTGCCGATCCACTTCCATACGCACGACACCTCGGGCATTGCGGCCGCGACCGTTCTGGCTGCAGTCGACGCCGGCGTCGATGCCGTCGATGCGGCCATGGATGCGCTGTCGGGCAATACCTCGCAGCCTTGCTTGGGCTCGATCGTGGAAGCGCTGCGCGGTTCGGAGCGTGATCCGGGTCTCGATCCGGAATGGATCCGCCGCATCTCCTTCTACTGGGAAGCGGTGCGCCACCAGTACGCGGCTTTCGAAAGCGATCTCAAGGGACCGGCGTCGGAAGTCTACCTGCATGAGATGCCGGGCGGCCAGTTCACCAATCTCAAGGAACAGGCACGCTCGCTCGGCCTCGAGACCCGCTGGCACCAGGTGGCACAGGCCTACGCCGACGCCAACCAGATGTTCGGCGATATCGTCAAGGTGACGCCGTCCTCCAAGGTGGTCGGCGACATGGCGCTGATGATGGTCTCCCAAGACCTGAGCGTCGCCGACGTCGTCAGCGCCGACAAGGAAGTGTCCTTCCCCGAATCCGTCGTCTCGATGCTGAAGGGCGATCTCGGTCAGCCGCCGTCGGGCTGGCCGGCAGCACTGCAGAAGAAGGCTTTGAAGGGTGACGCTCCCTATACGGTGCGTCCGGGCTCGCTGCTCGAAGACGCCGATCTCGATGCCGAGCGCAAGACGATCGAAACCAAGCTGGAGCGCGAGGTCAACGACTTCGAGTTTGCCTCCTACCTGATGTATCCGAAGGTCTTCACCGACTTCGCGCTGGCATCCGACACCTACGGCCCGGTCTCGGTTCTGCCGACGCCTGCCTATTTCTACGGCCTCGGCGACGGCGAGGAGCTGTTTGCTGACATCGAGAAAGGCAAGACGCTCGTCATCGTCAACCAGGCGATGAGCGGCACCGACAGCCAAGGCATGGTCACGGTGTTCTTCGAGCTCAACGGCCAGCCGCGCCGCATCAAGGTTCCGGATCGCGCCCACGGCGCCACCGGAGCTGCTGCCCGCCGCAAGGCGGAGCCGGGCAATGCCGCCCATGTCGGCGCGCCGATGCCTGGCGTCATCTCTCGCGCCTTCGTCTCGGCCGGCCAGACGGTCAGCGCCGGCGACGTGCTGGTGTCGATCGAAGCCATGAAGATGGAAACGGCGATCCATGCCGAGAAGGACGGCACGATCGCCGAAGTCCTCGTCAAGGCCGGCGACCAGATCGATGCCAAGGATTTGCTGGTGACGTACGCGGGCTGATATCCAGCCAATGAATTGAAAAAGGCGGCCTTGGAGCCGCCTTTTTCATGTCTGCTTCGTCGGGATGTCTGCCTCAAATATCGTAGGTATGCGCGGCGTTGATCGTCGAGATGAAGCGCTTGGTGCGGTCGCGTTCCGGGGCGGTGAAGATGTTCTTCGCGCTGCCGGTCTCGACCACGCTGCCCGCTTCCAGGAAGACGACGTCGTTAGCGATCTTCGAGGCGAGCCTCAGGTCGTGGGTGGCCATGACCATGGTCGTGCCCTCGCTGGCGAGGCGGCCAAGGACGTCGACGACTTCGGCGGAGAGTTCCGGGTCGAGCGCGGATGTCGGTTCGTCGCAGAGGAGGACGCGGGGAGAGGGGGCCAGCGCCCGGGCGATTGCCACGCGCTGCTGCTG
>NZ_DDHH01000194.1:48094-64289 GCF_002338015.1 Rhizobium sp. UBA1881 | reverse complement strand
GCGCTGCTGCTGGCCGCCCGAGAGTGTCGAGGGCCAGGCATCGGCCTTGTGGGCCATGCCGACTTTGGTCAAGAGCTCCATGGCGCGGTTGCGGGCCTTTTCCTTCGGCCATTTGAGCACGGTCACCAGGCTCTCCATGACGTTTTCGATCGCCGTCTGGTGCGGGAAGAGCTGGAAATTCTGGAACACCATGCCGGTCTGGCGGCGGATCTTCTGGATCGCCTGCCAGCTGGTCTTCTGGCCGGGCTTGAAGGTCAGGGTTTCCTCGCCGAGGCGGATGGTGCCCGCCGTCGGGATCTCCAGGAGGTTGATGCAGCGCAGGAGCGTGCTCTTGCCGCCGCCCGAGGGGCCGACGAGCGCTGTGACGCTGCCTTCGGGAATGCGGATGCTGATATCTTTCAGGATGACGGCGTCGCCGAAGCGTTTTTCGATGTTATCAAGCTCGATCATGCGTTTGACTCCAGCATGCCGCCATAGCGGGCGAAGCGGCGTTCCAGCCTGACCTGCAGGGCGGAGAGAACCGAGCTGAGGGCGAGATAGATGAGGGCCGCCTCGATATAGAGGATCAGCGGCTCATAGGTCGTGGCGACGATGCGCTGCGCCGCCTGGAAGAGTTCCGGCACGGTGATGGCGGCTGCGAGCGACGTATCCTTGACCAGCGAAATGAAAGTGTTCGACAGCGGCGGAACGGCAACGCGGCCGGCCTGTGGCAGGATGGTGCGGCTCATCGCCTGGCGCCAGCTCATGCCGATCGAATAGGCGGCCTCCCACTGGCCCTTGGGGACCGAGGAGATAACGGCGCGGATGATCTCGGAGCTGTAGGCGCCGATGTTGAGCGTGAAGCCGATGAGGGCGGCCGGGAAGGCGTCGAGCAGGATGCCGATGCTGGGCAGGCCGTAGAAGATCACGAAGAGCTGCACCAGAAGCGGCGTGCCACGGATCACCCAGACGTAGAAGCGGGCGATCGCGACGAAGGGAGCGGCGCCGAAGAGCCGGGCGATCGCGGTGATCAGGCCGAGCACGAGCCCGAAGGTGAAGGACAGCAATGTCAGCGGAATGGTGAAGACCAGCCCGGCCCACAACAGGGGCACGAGCGAATCCGCCATCAATTGAAGCCAGTGCGGCACGGGCGTTCCCTTTCGCGGGGTTATCGGTTCGACGTGGAATACCCCTCACCAACCCCTCCCCACAAGGGGGAGGGGCTAAGAGGCGGCACCGTGCGTGCAAAGTTAGTCTGAAAGCGCCCAATAAAAAGCCCCTCCGCCTTGCGGGGAGGGGTTGGGAGGAGATCTGCGTTGTGGTTCAGACTTACTTCGAGACGTCCTGGCCGAAATACTTGTCGGAGATCGTCTTGTAGGTGCCGTCAGCCTTGATATCGACGAGGGCCTTGTTGATCGCTTCCAGCAGTTCCGGCTCGCCCTTGCGGATGATGATGCCGGAGTGGTCGGCATTCTCTTCCTGTGCGGCGATCTTCACCGGGGCGTCGGGCTTGTGCTTCTTGAAGTCGAGGAAGGACAGGCTGTCGTTGATGGTAGCGTCGGCGCGCTTGGTGAGAACCAGCTGGATCGACTGGTCGAAGCCATCGGTGCCGACGAGTTCGGCGCCGGACTGCTCGGCGAGCTTGCCGAAGTTGCTGGTCAGCGACTGGGCCGACTTCTTGCCCTTGAGATCGGCGAAGGTCTTGATGCTGTCGTCGCCGTCGCGAACGATGAGCACGGCCTTGGAGGCGATGTAGGGCTCGGAGAAGTCATACTTCTGCTTGCGCGCATCGGTGATGCCGACCTGGTTGATGACGGTGTCGTAGCGCTTGGCGTCGATGCCGGCGATCAGGCCGTCCCACTTGCCTTCGACGAATTCGGCCTTGACGCCGAGCTTGGCGGCGACGGCTTCGCCGATTTCGACGTCGAAGCCAACAAGCTTGCCGCTGGCATCATGGAAGGTGAACGGGGCGTAGGTGCCTTCGGTGCCGATCTTCAGCACGCCTGCCTGCTTGATGGCGGCGAGGTTTTCACCGGCCAGTGCCGGCATCAGGGCGGCGGCCTGGATCAGTGCTGCGGTGGCGAGGGTCTTCAGGAGGTTCATGTGTCTGTCCAATTCACCAGTGTGTTCGATGGCTGAAAAATCGCAGAAAAGCCGATGCCGCGATGCGTCAAAAACTGCGAAGAAAATCGGCAATTGCGAATATTTTTCTCATTTATCACGGTTTTGGTGTTCAGTGTTTCACAATGTGAAGCGATGATTTGTTCGCTCCCGCTTGTTTGCACGTTTGTATCGGTTTATGCATGATTCAATCGATTTGAGATTGGTCAGGCTAAATCCGGCATGAACACGAACGAACTTCTGCTGCAGGAGCGCAAGAGCGTCATTTCGCGCAAGCTGCAGACGCATGGGCGCGTGCTGGCCGCCGAGCTCGCGGCGGAATTCGGCGTCTCCGAGGATACGGTGCGCCGCGACCTGCGCGAGATGGCGGCGGCTGGGCTCTGCGAGCGGGTCTATGGCGGCGCGCTGCCGGTTTCGCCTGCCGGCGGCAGCCTCAATCACCGTGCCGGCATCGCGCGCGACCGCAAACAGGCGCTGGCGGCGGCGGCCGTTTCGCAGATCGCAGCTGATATGACCGTGTTCTTCGATGCGGGCAGCACCAACCTGGCGATCGCCATGGCGCTGCCGATGGATCTGCCGCTGACGGCGGTGACCAATGCGCCGTCGATTGCCGCGGCGCTGATCGACAAGCCGCTCGTCAACGTCATCCTGATCGGCGGACTGATCGACCGGCAGGTGGGCGGCGCGCTGGGGGCGAAGGCGATGCGCGACATGGAGCCATTGTCGCCGGATCTCTGCATTCTCGGCGCCTGCGGCGTCGATATCGCGGCCGGCGTCACCGTCTTCGGTTTCGAGGATGCGGAGTTCAAGCGCTTCGTCGCGACCAAAAGCCGGCAGGTACTCGTCGCCGTCACCTCCGACAAGTTCGGCACGGCGGCGCCGCACGGCGTGCTCTCCGTCGCCGATTGCGGCTGCCTCGTGGTCGAGCATGACGCGGATCCTCAGATGCTGGCGCGCTACCGCGATCTTGGCTGCAAGACGCTGGTTGCCGGCGAAACCGAATAAATATCGTTCAATGATGCGCCGGACGAGGAGTGCCGGCGCCAGTGCATAATGGGAAGAGACATGGATAATCACGTCAACACAGCGCTTCCGGTCAGAAGCGGCTACGTCACCAAGAACAGGACGGCGGTGTCGCTGCTGTTTTTGATCAACGGCTTCACCGTTGGTTCCTGGGCGCCGAAGATCCCCGAATTCGCCGAACGGCTGGAGCTCAGCAAGTTCCACCTCGGGCTGATGATCCTGGTGCTCGGGATCGGCTCGCTGATGCTGATGCCGATTGCCGGCGCGCAGATCGCCCGGCATGGATCGCGGGTCGTGTTGCTTGCCATGGCGGTCTGCCTGCTGCCCGGCCTGCTGGCGCTGACGCTGGCGCCCAATATCGTGACGGCGGCAATCGCGATCTTCCTGTTCGGCGGCTTCATGGGGGCCATGGACGTTGCCATGAATGCCAATGCGGTTGCCGTCGAGCAATCGATGCGGCGGGCGATCATGTCGTCCTGCCATGCCTTCTGGAGCCTCGGCGGCTTGATCGGCGCCGGCCTCGGCGGGCTTCTGATCGCGCATTTCGGCGTGTTCGCACATGCCGTCGTCGCCACGGCTCTCGCGGCCATCACGCTTGCGGTTGCCTGGAACATGATCCTTGCCGACCAGCCGCATCCCGATACGAAGAAAGAGAAAACGCGTCTGCCGATGGTGCCGCTGCCCTGGCTGCTCGGTCTCGTCGCGCTGTTTTCGATGATGCCTGAAGGTGCGGTTCTCGATTGGGGCGCGCTTTATCTTCGCGAGGAACTCGGTGCTTCGGTTGCGCTCTCGGGCTTCGGCTTCGCGGCTTTCTCGCTGACGATGGCGGCGATGCGGTTTGCCGGCGACCTCGTTCGTGATCGCCTTGGCGGCGTCATGACGCTCAGGATCTGCACCCTGTTCGCCATCGCGGGCATGCTTCTCGCAGGTTTCGCGCCGAATGCGGAGATCGCCATCCTCGGCTTTGCCTTCTGCGGCATCGGCATCTCCAACATGGTGCCGATCGCTTTCTCGGCAGCGGGCAATATTCCGCATCTGAAGGCGGGTATCGGTATCTCCGTCGTCACCACCATGGGCTATTCCGGCATGCTGGTGGCACCTTCGGCCATCGGCTTCGTGGCCGAGCATGTCGGCTTCTCAGTCGTGTTCATGGCGCTGCCGGTGCTTCTCCTCGTCGTGCTGGCGCTTTCCAGTCTGGCGCGCTACGCCGACGGTATCTCCGGTGGCGGTCACTGACAGACGTCAAACAAAGTGATGGATGCCGCGGGTTGACAAGCGGGCGGTCATGATCCACCTGAAAGGCACGAAATTTAAGGGTTCAAGAGCTCTATCCATGTCTTCAGCTACGGATTTTGATCCGAAACCGCGCCGCGCATCCGTTGCTGTCGATGTCGGCGGCGTCATCGTCGGAGGCGGCGCGCCCGTCGTCGTCCAGTCGATGACCAATACCGATACGGCCGATATCGACGCGACCGTCGCTCAGGTGGCCGCGCTATACAAGGCCGGCTCCGAACTCGTGCGCATCACCGTCGATCGCGATGAAAGCGCTGCCGCCGTGCCGCGCATCCGCGACCGGCTGCTGCGTCTCGGCATGGATGTGCCGCTGGTGGGCGACTTCCATTATATCGGCCACAAGCTGCTTGCCGATCATCCCGATTGCGCCGAAGCGCTGGCGAAGTACCGGATCAATCCCGGGAATGTCGGCTTCAAGGACAAGAAGGACAAGCAGTTCGGCGACATCATCGAGATGGCGATCCGCTACGACAAGCCTGTGCGTATCGGCGTCAACTGGGGGTCGCTCGACCAGGAACTGCTGACCGCGCTGATGGACCAGAACTCGGCCGCCGGTTCGCCGCTGTCTGCACGCCAGGTTACCCGCGAGGCGATCGTGCAGTCGGCGCTGATCTCGGCCAATCTCGCCGAAGAGATCGGTCTGCCGCGCAACCGCATCATTCTGTCGGCCAAGGTCAGCCAGGTGCAGGACCTGATCGCCGTTTATTCCATGCTGTCGGAGCGTTCCGACCATGCGTTGCATCTCGGCCTCACCGAAGCCGGCATGGGCACCAAGGGCATCGTCGCGTCGTCGGCCGCCATGGGCTTTGTGCTGCAGCACGGGATCGGCGATACGATCCGCGTGTCGCTGACGCCGGAGCCGAATGGCGATCGTACGCGTGAAGTGCAGGTGGCGCAGGAGATCCTGCAGGTCATGGGCTTCCGCCAGTTCATTCCCGTCGTCGCGGCTTGTCCCGGCTGTGGCCGTACGACGTCGACGGTCTTCCAGGAGTTGGCACAGAACATTCAGAACGACTTGCGCAAGAACATGCCCGTGTGGCGCGACAAGTATCCGGGTGTCGAGGCGCTCAACGTCGCGGTCATGGGCTGCATCGTCAATGGCCCGGGTGAGAGCAAGCATGCCGATATCGGCATTTCGCTACCCGGAACCGGCGAAAGTCCGTCGGCGCCCGTCTATATCGACGGGCAGAAGGCGATGACGCTGCGCGGCCCGAATATCGCGTCGGATTTCGAGGCGCTGGTCGCCGATTACATCGAAAAGCGTTTCGGCCAGAACAGGACGGCTGCGGAGTAATCCGCGCCGCCGCTTTCCTTACCCAAAATCAGATCCGGCTGGTGAGCAGCTTCAGCCCTGCGAAGCAGTAGAAGGCCGCCATCGCGCCTTCGATCCAGCGACGCAGGCTTGAATAGATCCTCAACGCCTGCGGTGTCGAGAAGAGCACGGCATAGCCCATGAAGACGATGAAGCCCGTCGTCAGGCAGATGCCGACGATCAGCCCGGCAACGGATGCCGGCGCGCCCTGCGGCATGCCGAGCGCGATGATTGCCAGCCACGCGAAGATCGCTTTCGGATTGGTGACGTGAATGCCGTAGCCGCGCAGGAGCAATGCGCGCGTCGACATGTTCTTCGGCGTCGTGGCCTGCTGGATATCCGGGTTGGCGCGCACGGCCTTGAAGGCCTTGTAGGCGAGATAGAGCAGATAGAGGCCGCCGAAGATCTTCAGGATCTCGAGCGCAACCGCATAGGTGTTGAGGATCGTGGCAAGCCCGAGTGCGGCCGCGCAGGCCCAGGTGAAGGAGCCGGCGAAAATGCCGAGCGAGATCGTCATGCCGGCCTTGCGGCCATGCACCATGGATGTCGAGACGATCGCCATGATAGCCGGGCCGGGGCTGATGACGGCGACGATGTAGGCGATATAGGCCGGCAGGATCTGCGGAAGGTAGCTCAGGGTCTCGTGCATGGCGCTTCTCTTGGGAATGGCCGCGCATCGTTGCGGCCTTGCGCCAAGTTTTAGGCGCGGTCCTCGTCGGTCGGCAAGAGAGTAGAGCTTGAGCGGACGCCGGAATCTTGTCTCGGTGACGCTTTTTCAGCAATTGCTGATGCTTATCCGTCTCAGCTCTTGCGCTCGGCGATGAAGCGGGCGGCTTCGACGAGAACCTCGGCGCGCTCGCCATAGGGGGCCAGCAGCGCCTCGGCTTCCTTCACATGGGCAGAGAGCGTCGCCTCGGCCCATGCCATGCCGTGCAGGCCCACCAGCGTGCCCTTGCCGCGGCCGGCGTCCTTGCCGGTTGCCTTGCCCATGGTGGCGCTGTCGGCAGTCAGGTCGAGGATGTCGTCGGCCAGCTGGAAGGCGAGGCCGATGCGCTCTCCGAACCGGCGCAACGTCGCGCGGTCCTCGGCCGGGCTGCCGGCCACGATGGCGCCCGCCTCGCAGGCGAAACGGATGAGGGCGCCGGTCTTCATCGCCTGCAGCATGATGATGCCCTGTTCGTCCGGTGCCTGCTTCTCTGCTGCCAGATCGAGCGCCTGTCCGCCGGCCATGCCGCCGAGGCCGGAGGCCCGCGACAGCGCCAGGATCAGCGCGACCTTGCTCGCCTCGTCGATACCTGGCGTCGAGGCGATGATGTCGAAGGCGTAGGTGAGCAGGCTGTCGCCGGCGAGAATGGCGGTGGCCTCGTCATAGGCGATGTGCACGGTCGGCTTGCCGCGGCGCAGGTCGTCGTCGTCCATGGCGGGAAGGTCGTCGTGGACGAGCGAATAACAGTGAACGCATTCGAGTGCGGCGCCGATCCGCAAGGCGGCGTCGCGATTGCCGCCGAGCATCGTTGCCGTCTCGACGACAAGGAACGGGCGCAGCCGCTTGCCGCCGTTCAGCACCGCGTAATGCATGGCCGAGCGCAGGTTTTCCGGGCGGGCGATCTCGTCGTCCAAGACCGCTTGAGAAAGCAGCGCGTCGAGCACGCCTTCGATCTCACGGGCGTTGGCTGCGAGCCGGCTTTCGAATGTCTTCAGATGCGCGTTCATGCGGCGTTGTTTGGCACGGGCGGGCTTGGGCTTGCAACGGAATTGTCGACAGAGCGACCAAGATTTCCTTTGTGTCTGGCCATGCCAGTTTGCAAGCGGTATGGAGAACAGGGGAACGAGACTGGGTCAGGGGAATTGGACATCACGCCGGAGACAGACGACAGCATGGCCATGCCGATCCATCGGCGCGCCCTCGTTTGGCTAAAGGGTCGTTCGCTTATGATGCGTATAGTTCTGGCGATCGCCGCGCTGCTTGTTCTGCCCTATGCGCTGATCTTCCTCTACGTGTTGCCCTTCATTCATCCGGTCTCGACCTTGATGCTGCGCGATCTGGTTCTCTTGCGCGGCTACGACCGGCAATGGGTGTCGATCGACCAGATCTCGCCGGTTCTGGTGCAATCGGTGATGATGTCGGAAGACGGGCAATTCTGTTTCCATGGCGGCGTCGATTGGGGCGAGATGCGGATGCTGGTGACCGACACGCTGCGCGGTGAAGCGACGCGCGGCGGCAGCACCATTCCGATGCAGACGGCGAAGAATCTGTTCCTGTGGAACAGCCGCTCCTTCGTGCGCAAGGCGATGGAACTGCCGCTGGCGGTGACCGCCGATTTCGTCTGGTCGAAGCGGCGGCTGATGGAGATCTATCTCAACATTGCCGAATGGGGGCCGGGCATCTACGGCATCGAGGCGGCGGCGCGCTATCATTTCAAGGTGCCGGCGTCGAAGCTCACCAGCCGGCAGGCGGCCCTGCTTGCGGTGTCTCTGCCCAATCCGATCGACCGCAATGCCGGCAAGCCAGGTCGCGGCCTGCGCAGTCTCGCCGGCGTCATCGAGCGCCGGGCGCGCAATTCCGGCGAATACATCAGATGCATTTATGACTGACATCAGAAGATGTCGCTGGTGACCCCAGATGTCATCTGGCATGCGTGATCGCACGTATGAAGGATGCGCGCGGCCTGGCCGCGCCTCTTGCAAGGGAGAGATCTTTGGACCGGCTGACGCTCTATATCGGCAACAAGAACTATTCCTCCTGGTCGTTCCGCCCCTGGATCGCCATCACGGCTGCCGGCATTCCGTTCGAGGAGGTTCTGGTTCCCTTCGACAACGCGGCCGGCAATCCGCATTTCCGGGCGTTTTCGCCGACCGGGCAGGTGCCGGTGCTGCAGCATGGCGCTACCCGTGTGTGGCAGTCGCTCGCCATCATCGAATATGTCGCCGAGCTTTATCCCGAAGCCGGACTGTGGCCGAAGGCGCGCGACAAGCGGGCCGTGGCGCGCGCCGTGTCGATGGAGATGCTCTCGGGCTTCAGGGCGCTGCGCAACGCCTGTCCGATGAACATGCGCCGCCCGAAGGGCCGGATTGCGCTTGCCGACGGCGTCATGGCCGATGTGGCGCGCATCGAGACGATCTGGCGGGATCTGCGCGCCCATTCCGGCGGCCCCTTCCTGTTTGGTGAATTCTCCGGCGCCGATGCGATGTTCGCGCCCGTCGTCAATCGCTTCGAGACCTACGATCTGGTGGCGTCGGGCGATACGTTGAGCTATATGGCGGCGATGAAGGCCGTTCCGGCCTGGAAGGCCTGGGAGGATGCGGCGCGCGCGGAGCCCTGGATCGTCGAGGAAGACGAGGTCTGAACAGAGATTCAAGTGAATCTCAAAAAATAAAGCTGGGGACTGGTCAAGCCCCTCCAAGGCATGTATAAGCGCGCAAAATTTCCGAAATCGCGATATGTCGTTTCGGCCGCCAGTCTGGCCGTTGGATGTGTTCGCCTGTGAAGTGGAGTAAGAAAAATGGCTGTACCTAAGAGAAAAACAAGCCCGTCCAAGCGCGGTATGCGCCGCTCTGCTGACGCGCTGAAGGCCCCGACCTACGTTGAAGACAAGAACTCCGGCGAACTGCGTCGCCCGCACCATATCGATCTGAAGACCGGTATGTACCGCGGCCGTCAGGTTCTGACGCCGAAGGAAAGCGCATAATTTCATTATGCGTTCTGCTTCAGCAGAATTCGCAAGGCCGGCCGTGTGCCGGCCTTTTGCGTTTTGGCAATAATATATCGCATGATCACTTGAAGTGACGCGGTGATTTACGGCACTATTCTTTCACCGAGGGAGAATACCGCCACATGTTCACTGCAATTCCGCTGATGGTCGTGCCTTTCATTCTCTATAATCTTGCGATGGTCGGGTTCATGGGCAGCGGCGGACTTCCCGCGCTCCACAATGACCTCATCGTACTGTCGATGATCTCAGGGGCGATCTGGAGCATGTCGCTCGGCGACCTGTTCATCGTCGTGGCGCTCGTCGTGTTGTTCTTCGAGATCTTGCGCGCAACCCGCAACGCGCGCGGCAGCCTGGCCAACCACATGCTGTCCATGCTTGTATTCATCGCGTTTCTGGTGGAGTTCCTGCTTGTTCCCGATGCGGCGACGCAGGTGTTCTTCATTCTTCTGACGATCGCGCTGATCGATGTCGTCGGCGGCTTCGCGGTATCGATCCGCAGCGCCGGGCGGGATGTCTCTATCGGGCTTTGAGTTTCGGCATCTCCCCAAACCATGGCCAGAGGAGATGCGAAGCGATCGGGGTCTGGTATCAGAGACTGTCGAGCTTGCTCTGAAGCGCGCGCAACTGTTCCTTCAGTTCGTCGATGTCCTTGGCTTCGGCCTTGCGGCTTTCCTTGGCGGCCGTTGCCGGCGCCTTGAAGGGCGAGAACATCTGCATGGCCTGCTGGAACATCTCGGTGTTGCGGCGGACCTGGTCTTCGACCATCTGCATGGGCAGCTGCAGGTTCTTCGTCAGCGGCGTCTCACCGAAGGCGCGCGTTACCTGCTCGCGCATCTGCGTCTGCTGCTCGGTAAAGGCGCGCATGGAGTGTTCCAGGAAGCTCGGAACCACCATCTGCATCTGGTCGCCATAATAGGTGATCAGCTGGCGCAGGAAGGAAATGGGTAGCAGCGTGTTGCCGGTCTTCGATTCCTGCTCGAAGATGATCTGCGTCAACACGGAATGCGTGATGTCGTCGCCGCTCTTGGCGTCCTGTACGGTGAAGTCCTCTCCCTTCTTCACCATCTCCGCCAGGTCTTCCAGCGTCACGTATGTGCTGGTGCCGGTGTTATACAGTCGGCGATTGGCGTATTTCTTGATCGCTACCTGGCCCTCATTCTTCGCCATATGAATCTCCCAAAGCCCGTCTTATTGTCATTGAAATTCCTCCACTTGGGAGTGTAGACGCAAAATCGGGCCGGTGACAATCTCTTTGTGCGATGCGGCAAGCCCCTTTTAGTGCAAGACAATTCACGCAGCGTAAGTTCTTTCGAAAATTCGCATGTGCTGTCTTGTCGTTTGACTTGGCGATGAAGCTTTGTCAGTTTCAACCTATATGTGGTGGAGCAAACGAGGAGACCTTCATGTCCAGTCCGTCTATCGTCATCGCCAGCGCCGGCCGTACGGCTGTCGGCTCTTTCAACGGCGCTTTCGCCACAGTCGCCGCCCATGAAATGGGTGCCGCGGCCGTCAAGGGCGCGCTCGATAGGGCGGGCGTCGATGCCTCCGAAGTCGACGAAGTCATCCTCGGGCAGGTGCTGCCGGCAGGCGAAGGGCAGAACCCGGCGCGCCAGGCGGCAATGAAGGCCGGCGTTCCCAAGGAAGCGACCGCCTGGGGCATCAACCAGCTCTGCGGTTCCGGCCTGCGCGCCGTCGCGCTCGGCATGCAGCAGATCGCGCTCGGCGATGCGAAGATCATCGTCGCCGGCGGCCAGGAATCGATGTCGATGGCGCCGCATGCAGCGCACCTGCGCGCCGGCACCAAGATGGGCGACATGAAGATGGTCGATACCATGATCAAGGACGGCCTGACGGATGCCTTCTACGGCTACCACATGGGCGTGACCGCCGAAAACATCGCCCGCCAATGGCAGCTGACGCGTGAGGAGCAGGACATGTTCGCCGTCGCCTCGCAGAACAAGGCCGAGGCTGCGCAGAAGGCCGGGCGTTTTAGCGACGAGATCATTCCCTTCGTCATCCAGGGGCGCAAGGGCGACGTCACGGTCGATGCGGACGAATATATCCGCCATGGCGCCACCATGGAGGCGATGGCGAAGCTTCGCCCGGCGTTCGACAAGGAAGGCACGGTCACGGCCGCCAATGCATCTGGCCTCAACGATGGTGCGGCCGCTGCCGTGTTGATGACCGAACAGGAAGCATCGCGTCGCGGCATCCAGCCGCTGGCGCGTATCGTCTCCTGGGCGACCGCCGGCGTCGATCCGCAGATCATGGGCACCGGGCCGATCCCGGCTTCGCGCAAGGCGCTGGAGAAGGCCGGTTGGTCGATCAACGATCTCGACCTCGTCGAGGCCAACGAGGCCTTCGCGGCGCAGGCCTGCGCGGTCAACAAGGACCTCGGCTGGAGCCCCGAGATCGTCAACGTCAATGGCGGGGCGATTGCCATCGGCCACCCGATCGGCGCGTCCGGCGCGCGTGTGCTCAACACGCTTCTGTTCGAGATGAAGCGCCGCGGCGCCAAGAAGGGACTTGCGACATTGTGCATCGGCGGCGGAATGGGCGTCGCCATGTGCTTCGAAGCATTCTAATAGCCTGCTTTACATCATGTCTTAGTTGAGCTCCGGGGAAAGCGGAGCCTTACATTTGGGGAGCGGAACATGAGCAGAGTCGCTGTTGTCACCGGCGGTACGCGCGGTATTGGCGCCGCCATTTCACTGGCCTTGAAGAGTGCAGGCTATGGGGTTGCGGCCAATTACGCCGGCAACGATGAGGCCGCGCAGGCGTTTCACGCGGATACCGGCATTCCCGTTTTCAAGTGGGACGTGTCTAGCTACGAAGCCTGTGCCGAAGGCCTGGCGCGGATCGAGGCCGAGCTCGGCCCGATCGAGGTGCTCATCAACAATGCCGGCATCACGCGCGACGCGATGTTCCACAAGATGACGCCGCAGCAATGGCACGAGGTGATCAACACCAATCTGACCGGCCTCTTCAACATGACGCATCAGGTCTGGGCCGGCATGCGCGAGCGCAGCTTCGGGCGTATCGTCAACATCTCGTCGATCAATGGTCAGAAGGGCCAGATGGGGCAGGCGAACTATTCGGCGGCAAAGGCCGGCGATCTTGGCTTCACTAAGGCGCTTGCCCAGGAAGGGGCGGCGAAGAACATCACCGTCAACGCCATCTGCCCCGGCTATATCGGCACCGAGATGGTGCTCGCGGTTCCTGAGAAGGTGCTCAACGAGCGCATCATTCCGCAGATCCCGGTCGGGCGTCTTGGAACACCCGACGAGATCGCGCGCTGCGTGGTGTTCCTGGTTTCGGATGATGCCGGCTTTATCACCGGCTCGACGCTCAGCGCCAATGGCGGGCAGTTGTTCGTCTAAAGCGCGAAGCGCTTTAGCGAGGCATGCTTAGCGGATCGAGGCGGTATGTTCAGTATCGCTGACGGTCGTCTGGTGGGACGGCTTATGCGGGGTCTTGCTCGTGTCATATGGATTGAGCGAGGCCGCATAAGTGGCGAGCGCAATCGTCAAGATTGCCGCAGCGCCGATGATCTTCGTCATTGTCTATCCCTCCCAAGCCGGTCGAGGCATTCCTGATCCCGACCGGTGTCGATATTGGGGCGAATTCGAGGAATTATTCGGTCATTCAACCGTTGGGATGGTGCCGGTCGCGGACCTTCACAGGCACGCGGACGCGCACCTGGTTTTCAGTGCGGAGCGCCATTGCTGCCGTTGCCAGAAATGCCGCCGCGATCAGGATGGCGGTTGCCGAATTCAGGATGATCTGGGCCATGATTTTGTCCTCTCACAGGGGCGGCGCATCTGCGTGCCGCCGTTTCGTGAGGGGAATATGAGCCTGCCGGACTTTATCGAATAGACCAGGCTTTGGCGACCGATTGTCAACACAGAATTGACAATCGGCATTCTGCGGTCACGCAGGCTCGCCGCTGATCCAGGTCTGGTTGACCTTGATGCCGTCGCTCATGTGCACGAGATCGGCGCGCAGGCCGGGCACGAGGCGACCACGGTCATCGAGCTCCAGGAAGAGGGCCGGATAAAGCGTTGCCATGCGCAGCGCTTCTGAGAGCGAGAGGTCGAGATAGGTGAGGCCATAGCGGATCGCCGAGGCCATATCCACGTCGGAGCCAGCAAGCGTGCCGTCGGAGAGAACCAGTCTCGAGCAGAAGGCGCCGGTCTCGCGCCGCACCGTGCGGCCGTTCAGCGTGAAGCTGTTCTCTGAGGAACCCACCAGCGACATGGCGTCGGTCACGAAGAACAGCTTGCCCTCGCCGCGCTTGGCTCGAAGCGCCGTGCGCAGCGCCTTGGGGTCGACGTGGTGGCCATCGGCGATGATACCGCACCAGACGGCCGGATGATCGATTGCCGCGCCCACAAGCCCGGGCGTGCGATGGCCGAGCTGGCTCATGGCGTTGAAGAGATGCGTCACGCCACGGGCGCCGGCGTCGAAGCGCGCCTCGGCGGCTTCGCTCGTGCAATCGGAATGGCCGATGCTGACGGTGACGCCGGCCTCGCTCAGTTCCTGCACCTGTCGTGCCGTGACCTGCTCGGCCGCCATCGTCACCAGCAGCGTACCGATCGCCTCGGCGGCGGCAGAAAGCGCCTTGACGTCGCGGTCGTCAACCGGACGCATCAGTTCGGCCAGATGCGCGCCCTTGCGGGCAGGTGCGAGATGCGGACCTTCCAGATGGAGTCCGGCCACGCCGCGGTTCGCCTTGACGGCTTCTTTCGCGGCGTCGATGGCGGCGGCTGTGGCTTCACCGGTATCGGTAATCAGCGTCGGCAGCAGCGACGTCGTGCCATAGGGGCGATGTCCCTCTGCGATCCGGTACATTGAGGCGGGCGACGGTTCGTCGTTGAGCATCCGGCCGGCGCCGCCATTCACCTGGGCGTCGATGAAGCCGGGAGCGAGGATGCCACCGCCGAGCGTGATCGTCTCGCCATCCGGCAGGTCGTTCAGACCGGCGATCGTCTCGATGCGGCCGTCGGCGACGACAAGCGCCTTGTCGTCGTGAAAGCGTTCGCCGTCGAAGATGCGGGCGCCGGTGAAGATCTTGCGCGACATCAGACCGTCTCCGTCACCTTCAGGAGGTTCGCCGGCTTGTCGGGGTCGAAGCCCTTGCGGCGCGTGACCGCCTCGATCATGCGGTAGTAGACGAGCAGCGAGACCAGCGGATCCAGGAGGCCGTTGCCTGTCGTGGGGACGCGCAGGTTGATACCCGGGAGTTCCTTGGTCGAGAAGGGCACCGTGGTGGCGCCGAGCTTGCTCAGGCGCTCCAGCGCCTTGACGTTGTTGGCGTAGGCGGCGTCATCGGGCGTGAAGGCAAGGATCGGGAAGCCCGGTTGCACCAGGCGCATCGGGCCGTGCATGAGCTCGGCAAGCGAGAAGGCCTCGGCATGCAGGCCGGAGGTCTCCTTGGCCTTCAGCGCCGCCTCGAGCGCGATGGCGAAGGCCGGGCCACGGCCGCCGGTGTAGAGCGAGGTGGCGTTGAAGAGCACGTCCTCGGCGGCAGCCGTATCGATGCCCGATGTGGCGCTCAGCGCTTCGGGAAGCTTTTCAAGTGCTGCCTGCAGGTCGCCACTGGCGCCGATTGCCGCCGTGACGCCCGACAGGGCCGCCACCGAGGCGATGAAGGACTTGGTCGCTGCGACGCTCTTTTCGGCGCCGGCGTTGAGGTCGAGCACGAGGTCGGCCTGCTTGGCGAGCGGGCTGTCGGTGACGTTGACGACGGCGATGGTCGTCGCGCCGCCGCGCTTGGCTGCTTCCTGAAGCGCCACGATATCGGGGCTCGCGCCCGACTGCGAAACGGTGAAGTGAATGCCGCCCTTGAGGCGCAGTGGCGTGCCGTATACCGACGCGATCGATGGGCCGACCGAGGCTACCGGAATGCCGCAGGTGATCTCGAAGAGGTATTTGAAGAAGGTGGCGGCGTGGTCGGACGAGCCGCGCGCGGCGGTGGTGACGACGCTTGGCGCATTCTTGGAAAAGAGCTTGGCGATCTCGTCAAAAACAGGCTTTTCCTTGCGCAGCAGCGTCGCGACCACCTCGGGGGACTGGCCGGCTTCCTGCAACATCAGCGACTGGATTTCACTCATAGCTCGTCTCCAATTCTCAATTCTGCAACAAAATCATATGCATCGCCACGATAGTGCGAGCGGGTGTATTCAACGACGCGCTGGTCTTCCAGGCGCGATACGCGTTCGATCAGAAGAGCGGGGGCGCCAGCCGCAACGTCGAGCGCTGCGGCGGAGGTCGCGTCGAGCGTTACGGCGGAGAGCTTCTGCAGCGCGCGCACCGGGCGATGGCCGCTTGCCGTCAGCGCGTCGTAGAGCGAGCCTTCGCCGCCGGCGGTGTCGTCAAGAAACTTCACAGGGACCACGGAGCGATCGATCGCCAGCGGCAGCCCGTCGGCTAGGCGCAGACGATCAAGGCGCAACACGCGCTCGTCGACGCCGAGGCCCAGCAGGAAGGCTTCCTCCGGCGAGGGCTTGTTGATGGTGCGCGACAGAATCCTTGCCGCCGGCACACGGCCACGCGAGCGCATGTCTTCGGAGAAGGATGAAAGTCGCCAGAGCGACTGCTCCATGCGCTCGACCTTGGCGGAAACGAAAGTGCCGCTTCCATGGCGCGATTCCAGCGTGCCTGAATTCAGGAGATCACGATAGGCGGTGCGCACCGTGACGCGACCAATCTTCAGGGCTTCGGCCAGATCGCGCTCGCTTGGAAGTGCTGCCCA
>NZ_DDHH01000194.1:39331-48002 GCF_002338015.1 Rhizobium sp. UBA1881 | reverse complement strand
TGGAAGTGCTGCCCCCGGCTTCAGCAGGCCCTCATTGATCAGGCCGGTCAGTGTCTGTGCGAGACGGCGATAGAGAGGTCCGCTGCGCGCTGTGTCGCGCAGCCCGCGTGCCTCGATCTCGGCTATCAGACTGGTTCTATCCATGAGATTAAAATAGAACCTCTTTGGAACCAATTGCAAGCGCTAACTTGCATGAAAAAACCCTCGCAGAGGTCTGCGAGGGTTTGATGACATCAGAAGCGGTCGGCTTGCTGCCGTCAGCTCTTGGAGAAAATGTAGTCCGTTTCCTGGCGCAGCACTTCGCCGGGGCGCAGAACCGCGTTGGGGAAGCCCTCGTGGTTGATGGCGTCGGGCCAGATCTGCGTTTCCAGGCAGAAGCCGGCGAAGGGGCCGTATTTGCGGCCGCCGATACCAGGCACCGGCACATCGAGCTTGAAGGCGGCGTAGAACTGGACGCCGGGCTCGGTCGTGCGCACTTCCATCGACACGCCGGAATAAAGGCTGCGCGCCAGAACCACGGAGCGCTTGGCGACACGTTCGGACGAGAGGCAGAAATTGTGGTCGTAGAGCGCCTGGGTGTCGCCCTCGAAGCGCTTCAGCGAGGCCATTTCGCGGAAATCGAACACCGTGCCTTGCACTGGGCGGATCTCGCCGGTCGGGATCTGGCGCTCGTCAGTCGGAAGATAGCTGTCGGCCGCGATCATGATGTCGTGGCCAAGCGTATCGTCGCGGCCGTCGAGATTGAAATAGGCGTGCTGGCAGACATTGGCGATGGTCGGCTGGTCGCTGGTCGTCTCGTAAACCACCGAGAGTTCGCCATCGCCATGCACGCGGTAGGTGACGAGGATGGTGCAATTGCCGGGATAGCCGCCGCGACCATCGGCATCGACGATCTTCAGGACGACGCGGTCGCTGTCGTGCTCGACGATCGTCCAGTTGCGTAGCGCGATGTTCTCGAAGCCGCCATGCAGGTGGCTGACGCCGTTTTCGTTGAGGTCGAGCTGATAATTCTTGCCGTCGATCGTGAACTTGCCGCCGCCGATGCGGTTGGCATTGCGGCCGGGCGTCGCGCCGAAATAGGCGGAATGGGCGGGATAGCTGTCGAAATCATCGAAGCCGAGGGTGAGCGGCGCGTCATGGCCTTCGAGCCTGAGGTCCTGAATGACGGCGCCCCAGGTGATCACCTTGGCGGTGAGCCCGCCGCCTGAGATTTCGACGCGATGGACGGTCTCGCCCGTCTTCGTCGTTCCAAAAACGTCCCGCTTCAATCCATCCGCCATTCTGTTTCCTCCCCGGTTCGCGTCCGCAATTTCGGGCCAGAACCTGCTCTCAATTGAATGAAATCGCAACCGCCGCGATATAAAAAACAAACGCCGCCGGTCAGGCCCGGCGGCGTATCAAGCAAGGCGAAAAGGTCTCAGCCGTCCTCGCCAATATCTTCCAGATTGTAAGGCGTCGTCTGATAGATTTCGTTGATCCAGTTGCCGAACAGCAGGTGAGCGTGGCTGCGCCAGCGGTTCTGCGGCGGGATCGACGGGTCGTTATGCGGAAAATAATTGTGCGGCATCTTGATCGGAACGCCGGCATTCACGTCGCGGAAATACTCGTCACCAAGCGATGTCGAATCATATTCGACGTGGTTGAAGATATAGAGCCGATTGCCTTTCTTCTCGTGAACGAGGCAGACTCCCATCTCGCTCGATTCCATCAGGATTTCCAGCGTGTCGGATTTTTCGATATCGGCGCGGCGCACTTCCGTCCAGCGCGAGACCGGAACCTCGAAATTGTCGGAGAAACCGTTCAGATAGACCGACGACGGCTTGAGGTTCTTGTGGCGGTAGACGCCGAAGGCCTTTTCCGTCAGCGCGTGCTTGGGAATATCGTGGAAATGGTAGATCGCGGCCATCGCGCCCCAGCAGACATTCATCGCGGAGTGCACGTTGGTGCGCGTCCAGTCGAAAATCTGCTGCATTTCATCCCAATAAGTAACGTCTTCGTATGGAAGCGTTTCGATCGGCGCGCCTGTGATGATGAAGCCGTCGAACTTCCGGTGTTTGATCTCCTCCCAGGTCTGGTAGAAGGAGAAGAGATGATCTTCCGAGGTGTTCTTCGCCTTGTGGTTCCCGACGCGAACAAGCGACAGCTCGACCTGCAGCGGCGAGGCGCCGATGAGGCGCGCCATCTGGATCTCGGTCTTGATCTTGTTCGGCATGAGGTTCAGAAGCCCGATCTGCAGGGGGCGAATGTCCTGACGGATCGCGGCCGTCTCGGTCATTACGCGCACACCTTCCTGAACCAGGGTTTCAAAGGCGGGCAGGGTATCGGGGATCTTGATCGGCATAGCGGTCACTCGATGAAAAAACGAAAATATCGCTATCGGTCCGCACGCGGCCCTTTAGCAACTTCTTTAACGTGGCTGCAAGCCGGCCGGCCAAATCACCACGGAGCGCTCTAAATAGACCCAGTCAGGCCGCGAATCAATGACCGATACGCGGCGTCGCCTATTTGCCGAGGTAACTCGCGCATTACCTGATGCTAGAAACTGTTGCTGGACAGGCTGACTCACGGTGCTATTCAGGTGCTACATACGCGTAAGGAAGCATGATGGCAGAGGACGTCAAAAGCAGACCGAGCATCCAGGGGCAGGACCGGGTAGGGTATGATCTCAGCCTGATCTTCCGCCTCAAGGTGATGTTTTCGGCATTCTGGCATTCCAGGGTGCGGGCGCCGGTGCTCATTCTCTCGACGGCGCTGATCGGGATCATTCTGGCGACAGCCTATGCCACTGTTATCCTCAACCAGTGGAACGCGCCATTCTACGACGCCATCTCACGCCGCGATCTGCCGGGGTTCTTCCACCAGCTGAAGATCTTCGCGCTGATCGCCGGCATGCTGCTTTTGCTCAACGTAGTGCAGGCCTGGCTGAACCAGATGACGGCGCTTTACATGCGCGAGGGGCTGACGCGCGATCTCGTCGACCAGTGGCTGCAGCGCAAGCGGGCGCTCAGGCTCGCCTCCAGCGGGCTGATCGGCGTCAATCCGGACCAGCGCCTGCATGAGGATGCGCGCAATCTGGCCGAAAGCACCACGGGGCTCGTCATCGGCCTGGTGCAGTCGACGATCCTGCTGGTGAGCTTCATCGGCGTTCTCTGGGAACTCTCGAGCGGCTTCGTCTTCCGCTTCGGCGAGTACGCCTTTTCCATTCCGGGCTATATGGTCTGGGCGGCGATCTTTTACGCGGCTTCCGCCTCGGTGCTCAGCCAGCTCGTGGGACGCAAGCTCGTCAAGCTCAATGCCGACCGTTTCTCCAAGGAAGCCGAGCTGCGTTTCGCGCTGATGCATGCCAACGAGAACATTCCGGCGATCACGGCTGCGCGTGGTGAAGAAAACGAGCGGGGGCGGATTAACACCGATATCAGCGCAGTTCTCGCCGTCATCAAGAAGCTGGCGATGGCAAACGTCAACCTGACCTGGGTGTCGGCCGGCTACGGCTGGCTCGTCGTCGTCATTCCGATCATCGTGGCCGCACCCGCCTATTTCTCCGGCGGCCTCACCTTCGGTCAGTTGATGATGTCGGTCGGCGCCTTCAACCAGGTCAATACGGCGCTGCGCTGGTACGTGTCCAACTTCGGCCCGATCGCCGAATGGCGCGCAACCTTGATGCGCGTCACCGATTTCCGCCAGGCTCTGACCACCATGGGCGACGATGTCGATCTCAAGGAAACGATCGCCTATGAACGCAGCGCGCCGGGTACGCTGACGCTCGAGGATGTGACCATCGCCACGAAGATGGACGAGGAGGTCGACCAGTGCGGCGGCTTCCGCCTGCATGAGGGCAGCGTCACCATCAAGGCCGGCGAGAAGGTGATGATCAACGGCGACCACAACGTCAATCGCAAGCTGCTGTTCCTGGCGATGTCGGAACTCTGGCCCTGCGGCAGCGGCAAGATCGGCCTGCCGCCCACCGACGACATGCTGTTCGTGCCTCAATCGGCCTATATTCCGGGTGGTACTTTGCGCGAAGCGCTGGCGTTTCCTGCGGCCGCCGACACCTACAAGAACGACGATGTGGTGGCGGCGCTCGAAAAAGCGGGGCTGCATAATCTCGTTGCCCGTCTGGATACGCGCGCACGCTGGGACAAGCTGCTCGATGCCGATGAACAGCGGGCTATCGGTTTCGCGCGGCTCTTGCTGGTCCGGCCGCAATGGATGGTCTTCGACGAAGTGCTAGAGGGCATGGAGCCCGAATGGCAATCGACGATGATGAAGGTGCTCGAGGCGATGCCGGATGCGACGATGATCTATATCGGCCGCTCCGACGCCTATATCGAGGCCTTCCATCCGCGCGTGCTGCATCTCGAAGCGCTTGCCGCCAAGCCCGATGAGAGCAGGGTGGCGGACAAGGCGCCGAACACGCCGGCGCCGGCGCTCTGATCGCTTCGATCAGGATCACATCGGTGGAACGATGCCGTTGGTGCCGACCGTCACCTGTGCTGCGGAGACCGTTCCGTCGGCTGCCTTTTCGCCCATGACGATGACGTGCGCGCCCGGTGTCAGGTCCGACTTCTGCGCGGCGGTGAAGGTCACGATCGGTGTGGCGTCCGATATCGAGATGGTCTTTTCCTTGCCCTGATAGGTCAGCGTCACGGTGTGGCCATCGACGGATTTTACGGCCTTCGCGACGGTCGCGTTGGTCATGCTGCTGTTGGGCTTCAAATCCCAGGGGCGGCTGCCTTCGCCGGTGCCTTTCATGGCCGCGGGAAAGATCAGAACCTCCAGGGCGCCGTCGCCGCCGTCCTGCTTGGGCAGCGAGGCGATGCCGACGAAATCGCCGGGCTTGATGTCCTCGACCGACGCCTTCTTGATGCCGCCGACCTTCCATTCCGGCTTCAGCGCAATGGTCTGGTCGGCGCCCTCGCGGGTCTTGACGACGAGCGTGTCGCCGGAAAGGCTCGCAATATCGCCGCGTACACGCACGCGCGCGGCATCGGCCGCCGATGTGATCTGCGACGTGCTCAGAAGAATGCCGACGGCAAGCGCCGCGACATGGCTGGTAATCAGATAGCGAGACATGGGTTTTCTCCTCATGGCTCCGGGGGCGGGAGCCTGCGGGAGCTTAGGCGCGAAGTCTCGGTACTGGCCAATCAATGAAATGTGAGGGTTTCCGGCTGGGAGACGGGAGCTATCTGGCAGGGTATGCCAATGGGTGGGAGAAGTTGAATGCCGGAGACGAGACTTGCGGGCCTATATCGCGCGTATATCGGCTGCCTGAATTCCCAGGATTGGGAAAACCTCGGCACATATGTCGGGCAGGATGTGCGCTATAACGGAGAGATGGTTGGGCTGGACGGCTATCGGCAGGCGCGTGAGGCCGGGTTTCGCGCGATACCCAACCTCCATTTCGACGTCCAGCTTCTGATCGCCGATGAAACCACGGTCGCCAGCCGGCTGAATTTCAACATCAGCCCGCAAGGCATGTTTCTCGGCCTGCCCGTCAACGGCAGGCGAATCTCGTTCTCCGAGAACGTGTTTTACGGGTTTGCCGAGGGCAAGATCGCGAAGGTGTGGTCGATCGTCGACAAGGCGGCGATCGAGGCTCAGCTTTCGGCGGCGTAGAGGGCGATCAGCCCTCCAGCTCTTCCCGGAGCATCTCGAGTTCCAGCCACTCTTCTTCCATCTTCACCAGGCTGTCGCGGAATTTCTCCATTTCGGCGGCCAGGCGGTTGAAGGTCGTGGGGTCCTTGGAGAAGAGGTTGGTGTCGGCCATCTTTTCCTCGCGCTTGGCGATCTCGGCTTCGGCCTTGGCCATCTCCTTGGGCAGGTTTTCGAGCGCGAACTTCTGCTTGAAGGAGAGCTTTCCCTTGCCCTTCGGCGCTTCGGCGGCAGGGGCCGCGTCCTGCGCTTTCGCCTTTTCGGCTTTCTCCGCCTTCTTGCGCTCGTCGGCGGCACCCTTGCGCTGCGCCAGCATGTCGGAATAGCCGCCGGCATATTCGATCCAGCGGCCATCGGGCGCATCCGGTACGGCGGGTGCGATCGTCGAGGTCACGGTGCGGTCGAGGAAGTCACGGTCGTGGCTGACGAGGATGACGGTGCCCGGGAAGCCGGCGACGACTTCCTGCAAGAGATCCAGCGTCTCGATGTCGAGGTCGTTGGTCGGCTCGTCGAGGATCAGCAAGTTGGATGGCCGCGCCAGCATGCGGGCGAGCATCAGGCGGGCGCGCTCGCCGCCCGAGAGGTTCTTGATCGGCGTGCGGGCTTGTTCCGGCTGGAACAGGAATTCCTTCATGTAGCCGGTGACGTGGCGTTGTTCGCCGTTCACAAGCAGGTTCTCGCCGCGCCCGTCGGTGAGATAATGCGCCAGCGTGTCCTCGGGGTTGAGGTCTTCGCGCTTCTGGTCGAGCGTGGCGATCTCCAGATTGGTGCCGAGCTTGATGATGCCGGTGTCGGGCGCGAGCTGGCCGGTCAGCATCTTCAGCAGCGTCGTCTTGCCAGCGCCGTTCGGGCCGACGAGGCCGATGCAATCGCCGCGATGAACGCGGATCGAAAACGGCGTGACGATCGGACGTTCGCCATAGGTCTTGGTAATCTTGTCGGCCTCGATGACGAGCTTGCCGGATTCCTGCGCGTCGGAAACGGTGGCCTGAACGGTGCCCTGCGGACCCTTGTGGCCGCGATAGCTGGCGCGCATCGTCTGCAGCTCGCCGAGGCGGCGCATGTTGCGCTTGCGGCGCGCGGTGACGCCGTAGCGCAGCCAGTGCTCTTCGCGCTCGATCGCCTTGCCGAGCTTGTGCTGTTCCATCTCCTCGGCTTCGAGCACCTGGTCGCGCCAGGCTTCGAAATGGGCGAAGCCACGGTCGAGGCGGCGCGAGGTGCCGCGGTCGAGCCAGACGGTGGCGGTCGAGACCTTTTCGAGGAAACGCCTGTCGTGCGAGATCAACACCAGCGCGCTGCGGGTCTTCTGCAGCTCGCCTTCCAGCCACTCGATGGTGGGTAGGTCGAGGTGGTTGGTCGGCTCGTCGAGCAGCAGGATATCGGGCTCGGGCGCCAGAACGCGGGCAAGGGCCGCGCGGCGCGCTTCGCCGCCCGAGAGGTTCTTCGGGTCTTCCTCGCCGGTGAGGCCGAGATGCGAGAGAAGGTAGGTGACGCGGTAGGGGTCGTCGCCCGGTCCAAGCCCCGCTTCCGCGTAGGCTTGCACCGTGCTGTAGCCGGCGAAATCGGGCGCCTGTTCGAGATAGCGCACGGTGGACGACGGATGGCGGAACACCTCGCCGGACTGCGCCTCGACCATTCCGGCGGCGATCTTCAGGAGTGTCGACTTGCCGGAACCGTTGCGGCCGACAAGGCAGATCTTGTCGCCGGGCTCCACCTGCAGGGCAGCGCCCGCCAGAAGCGGCGCGCCGCCGAAGCTCAGGAAGATATCGTCGAGTTTAAGGATAGGGGGCGCCAAAAATCAGACTCCGGAAAGATCGTAAGGGCGGGCGAGCACGATGGCGCGGCCGCTTTCAAGCGAGAAGCGCACGGGGCCTTCCGCGACATTGGAAATGGTGCGCGACGAGCCGAAGGGCAAATGGAAATCGCTGAGCGGATAGCGAGCGTTTTCGATGAAGAGGCCGTTGAGCTCGCTGAAGGCGGGCACGGAAAACAGGCTGTTCTTCGGCAGATCGACCGTAATGCTGCCGGCAATCAGCGGCACGGCTTCCTCCGTGCCCGAGGTCAGCAGCACGTCGAGGCCGGTCTCGGCGAGGCTGACGGCGTAGAGCAGGTGCTGCAGCGCGTGGTCGGAGCGGTCGCCTGAGAGGGCGCCCACGAGGATCAGTCGCTTTGCGCCGCGCGCGATCGCTTCCGACACGGCGATCTCGCCATCGGTGGCGGCCTTGGCGGCGGGGTAGGGCTTTCTCGGGATAGCCGAGAAAGCGGCCGTCAAATCATCCGGCGTGGAATCGAAATCGCCGACCCAGAGCTCCGGCCTGACATCGAGCGCCAGCGCGTGCCGCATGCCACCATCTGCCGCGATGAAACGGCTGCCGGATACGGCGGCGCGAAGGCGCTCCGTCATGTGCAGCTCGCCGCCGAGCAGGATGGTGAAGGTGGATTGGCTCATGGGCATTGCCCATAGCGCAAAGCGGGGGAAAAGGGAAAGGGCGCGGACATGGTTTGTCCGCGCCCTCCGGCGTTTCTGCGATAAAGCCTGGCTAAAGCGCGTCGCGATCCTTCGGATTCGCTTGCCACGCTTTAAGCCTTTGTCTGTCGCATGTCGGTGCCGCAAAACCGCTGCACACTTTTGCGCGACATGCTTTAGAACCGGTAGGTCACACCGGCGCCGATCAGCCAGGGATCGAGCTTGGCCTTGCCGGTCATGTCGGCGCCGCCGACGTTCACGTTGAAATCGGGACGCAGGAAGATCTTCTTGACGTCGACGTTAAGGCCCCAGTGCTCGTCGAACATGTAGTCGAAGCCGGCCTGGAGCGCGACGCCGAAGGTGTTGTCGATGTCGAGGCTCTGGGCGCTCTTGCCCTTCTCGTTGTAGAAGATGGTGTAGTTCAGGCCGGCGCCGACATAGGGCTTGAAGTTGCCGAAATCGTTGAAGTGATACTGCAGCGTGACGGTCGGCGGCAGCAGCCAGGTCTTGCCGACCTTGCCGAGCCCGTCGATCGAGCCTTCGCCGGTGACG
>NZ_DDHH01000194.1:461-39232 GCF_002338015.1 Rhizobium sp. UBA1881 | reverse complement strand
CGCTCTTCCGATCTAGCCTTCGCCGGTGACGTTGGCGAAGGTCGTGCCGAGAATGAGTTCGGCGGCAATGTTGTCGGTGAAGAAGTAGGTGACGTCGAATTCAGGAATGACGGTGTCCGAATAGGAGAGATCCGATCCCGCGACGCCGCCAACGTAGCCGGAATCCTGGGTGATGACGCCGAGCGCGCGCAGGCGGATCATCCAGGGGCTCTGGCTCTGTGTCGCTTCCTGTGCCGCGGTCGGCTGGGTCAGGTCGGCGGACATAGCCGGAAATGCGGCGCTGGCGAGAGCGGCGGCAGCAAAAATGGCTTTGAGTTTGAAATGGCGGGGGTTCACTGATTCTCTCCTGAATTTTACGTCCAGCAGAGCTTTAGGAAATGACGCCAATCAATAGATTGATTCAGATCAATTCGTGCGCTTATTTTGACAGGCTTGGCGCAGGTGGCAGGTTCTTGTCCTTGACGGCGAACACGCGTTCGAATCCGCCCATGAACTTGTCGAACAGCCCTGCGAAGGCTTCCGCCTCTTCCGCGGACCAGTCGGCGATCACGTCCTTGATGATGGCGAGCTTCTGGGCCTTCAGTTCCTGCAGGAGCCGCTGGCCGAAAGGCGTGACCTCCACGAGGATGCGCCTTGCATCCTGCTGCGAGGCGGCGCGTTGCAGGACGTTTCTGCCCACCATATCGGCGACGATGCGGCTGGCGCGCGAGGGGTCGATGCGCATGGCCTCGGCTATGGTGCCGACAGTAACCTCGCCCTGCTCGGAGGCGCGCATGACGGCATCGAGCACGTCGAGATGCGAGAGCTCGATATCCGGCGCCACCTTGGCGATGGCGAGGCGGGCGATGAGGCGCCGCCCCGTTATCATCCGCATACGGGTCATGCTTTGCCCAATATGCACGATGTCCTCGATCGCGGCGTCCGGCTCGCGGGTTTCTTCTGCGGTATCGTTCATGCGCGGGACGATAGCAGGAACTGTCGCGCAAGAAAACATGCTGCTGTCATTTATGTGACATTGACATTTATATGCTGATAGCACATAAATGCGACGAAACCCTGAAAGATCACCCGATGAACATGCAAGTCGCCGCGCAGCCTCTGGTCACGGATCCCCGTCGCCGGCTCATTCTCTTTCTTTTCCTGATGGCCGCCCTTTTCATGGCCACGCTCGACAACCAGATCGTGGCCACCGCGCTTCCCACCATCGTCGGTGAATTCGGCCAGATCGAGCGCTTCGGCTGGATCGGCTCGGCCTATCTCCTTGCCGTCAGCGCCGTCATGCCGCTCTACGGCAAACTCGGTGATCTCTTCGGGCGCAAATACGTGATGATGGCGGCGATCATCATCTTTACCGTGGGCTCGACGCTGTGCGGTCTGGCGGTGTCGATGGATACGCTGATCGCGGCGCGCGTGCTGCAGGGGCTCGGCGGCGGCGGTATCATGGTGTCGATCTTCGCCGTCAATGCCGATCTGTTCGAGCCGCGCGAGCGGGCGAAATACCAGAGCTATTCCAGCCTTGTGCTGATGGCATCCGGCGCCATTGGTCCTGTCCTCGGCGGCGCGATGAGCGATCTGTTCGGCTGGCGTTCGATCTTTCTCGTCAACGTGCCGATCGGCGCGATCGTGATCGCCGGGCTGGCCTTCATGCTGCCCTACCGCAAGCCGAACCGCCGCCCGAAGATCGATTATGCCGGCGCGCTACTCTTGGCGATGACCACCAGCTGCATCGTGCTTGCCGCCGATGGCAGCCAGCTTTTCGGCTCGCTCGTCGCGCCGGGCAATCTTGCGATCATCGCGCTCGGAATCGTCTGCGCCATCGCCTGGGTGCTGGTGGAGCGTCGTGCTGCCGAGCCGATCGTTCCGCTGTCGCTGTTTCGTAACCCGACATTCGGCCTGCTGCTTGTCATGTCGGTCATGAGCGGCGCGATCGGGATCGGCATGGTCAATTACTTCGCGCTGTTCCTGCAGACGACGACGGGACTTTCGCCATCCGCGGCCGGCGCGCTCTTCATTCTGCTCACCGGCGGCATCGTATGCGGCTCGCTGTCGGCCGGGCGGATCATCTCGGCGACCGGGCGCTACAAGCCGTTCGCGATCGCTAGCCTCTCCGTCAGCACCGTCGCCTTCGTGCTGCTGTCGCAGGTGCATGCGGGAACGCCGGTGCTGATCATCGGCGCGATCATGGCGATGCACGGCATCGGTATCGGTCTGGCGCAGCAGGTGCCGATCATCGGCGTGCAGAATGCGGCGCCCGCCCGCGATGTCGGCGCGGCGACCGGATCGGTAACGCTGTCGCGCATGGGCGGAGCCTCGATCGCGATCTCCATCTACGGCGCCATCATCGGCACGCAGCTCGGCCGTACGGGTCTATCGATCCCCGGCGTCGAGAATATCGAGCAGTTGACGCCTAAGATGATGGCGGCATTGCCGGAGGCGGCGCGTCAGGCGGTGGCGGATGCCTATGCCAGCGCCTTCGTGCCATTGTTCCTGACCTCGTGTCTCATTGCCTTCATCGGTCTGCTCGCGGCCCTCATGCTGAAGCCGGTGCAATTGCCGCGCACAGGCGGCACGGCGCCCGCGAAAGCGGCCGCCGAGGCCGCCGAATAGCCAACGAACCCGGGCCGACGTCCGCTCTTGCCAGACGCCGGCTACGGATATACACCTTGCGACGCTCTAACGGGGTGCCTCGTATCTTCAGGATGCTTGGCTGAGAGGCTTGCAAAAGCCAACCCGCGGAACCTGATCCGGCTAACACCGGCGGAGGGATTAGACGCGTGACACCAGGCACCGCCCTTTTCCCCTTCATTGAACCTAGAGGAGAGGTGTCATGACCCATTTCAAGACCTATGCGCTCGGCGCTGCCATGCTGTTGGCGGGCTTTTCGGCAACGGCAGCACAGGCCGCCGACAAGGCGCTCACCATCTACACCTATGAAAGCTTCACCTCCGAATGGGGTCCGGGCCCGAAGGTGAAGGCGGCGTTCGAGAAGACTTGCGGCTGCACGGTCAACTTCGTCAGCGTTGCCGATGGCGTGGCGCTGTTGTCGCGTCTGAAGCTCGAGGGATCAGGCACCAAGGCGGATGTCGTGCTCGGCCTCGACACAAACCTCATCACCGAAGCCAAGGCCACCGGCCTGTTCGATGCCAGCGGCGTCGATACCGGCGCGCTGCAGGTCCCCGGCGGCTTCAAGGATGATGTCTTCGTGCCTTATGACTACGGCCATTTCGCCGTGATCTACGACACGCAGACGATCAAGACGCCGCCGGCGAGCCTGAAGGAGTTGGTCGATGGCGATCCCGCACAGAAGATCGTCATCGAGGACCCCCGTACCTCGACGCCGGGCCTCGGCCTGCTTCTTTGGGTAAAATCGGTCTATGGCGACCAGGCGCCGGAAGCCTGGGCCAAGCTCAAGAAGCGCGTGCTGACGGTGACGCCCGGCTGGTCGGAGGCCTATGGCCTGTTCACCAAGGGCGAGGCGCCGATGGTGCTCTCCTATACGACGTCGCCCGCCTATCACATGGTTTCGGAAAACACCGATCGCTACCAGGCAGCGGCATTCTCCGAGGGACACTACATCCAGATCGAGGTTGCCGGCCTCCTAAAGAACGCGCCGGACAAGGCGCTGGCGCAGGACTTCCTGAAGTTCATGGTCACCCCAGGCTTCCAGGACACGATCCCGACCAACAACTGGATGATGCCTGTCTCCAAGACCTCGGAGCCGCTGCCGGATGCTTTCGGCAAGCTCGTGAACCCGTCGAAGACCTTCCTGATGAGCTCGGATGAGGTTGCCAAGAACCGCAAGGCCTGGATCGACGAGTGGCTGGCCGCCATGAGCATGAACTGATGCTTCTTGCGCCGTCCGAAAGACGATATGCGCTGGCCGGCGGGGCGCTCAGCCTCGCCGGCATCCTCGTCTTCGTGACGGTCGCGACGCTATCCCTGCTGATCTCCACCGACGGCATGCCTGTCGGATCGATCGTTTCCGATCCATACATCCTGCGCGTTCTGCGCTTCACGCTTCTGCAGGCAGCGCTTTCGACGCTGCTGTCTGTCGTGCTGGCCATCCCGATCGCACGTGCGCTGGCACGGCAGTCGCGATTTGTCGGCCGCATCTGGATCATCCGGCTGATGGCGGTGCCGATGGGGCTGCCGGTGCTGATCGGCGCGCTCGGGCTGATCGGCATCTGGGGCCGGCAGGGTGTCGTCAACACGATGCTCTCGTGGACGGGTATCGATCAACCCGTCAGCATCTATGGGCTGTCGGGCATTCTGCTCGCGCATGTGTTCTTCAACCTGCCGCTCGCCTGCCGGCTGATGCTGGCGGCGCTGGAGCGGGTGCCGGGCGAATACTGGCTGGTGGCGAGCGGTCTCGGCATGCGGCCGGTCTCCGTCTTCCGCTTCATCGAGTGGCCGGTGCTGCGCTCGGTCATACCAGGCGTGGCCGGGCTGATCTTCATGCTCTGCGCCACCAGCTTCACGCTGGTGCTGATGCTCGGCGGCGGACCGGCGGCGACCACGATCGAGGTGGCGATCTACCAGTCGCTGCGCTTCGATTTCGATCCCGGCCGCGCGGTGGGCTTGTCCCTGCTGCAGATCGCGTTGACGGCGGTGGTGCTCGGCATTCTATCTCTGCTGCCGGCATCAGGAGATGCCGGGCTGACGGCGGGCCGCACGATCCGGCGGCCCGATGGCACGCTGTTTGGTGTATGGATCGCCGATCGCGCGCTTCTTATGCTGGCTGTGCTGTTTCTCGGCTTGCCGTTGCTCTTCATCGTCATTGCCGGCCTGCGCGCCGATCTGGTGAAGCTCGTCGGCGAAGCGATCTTCTGGCGCGCGCTCGCCACCAGTGGCGTGATGGCGCTCTCGTCGGCTTTGCTGTCGTTCGCCCTGTCGATGCCGCTCGTGCGTGCGCGCCATACACTTTCGCTTGAGAAGAGAGCGCGACGCGGCGCGCGGTCCTTCTTCGCCGCCATGGGTGCGGCCTCGTCGCTCGTGCTGCTCTTCCCGCCCATCGTTCTCGCCACGGGTTGGTTTCTGGCGGCGCGTGATGTCGGCGATGTCAATGTCGTGGCGCCCGTGCTTGTCGTCGTCATCAATGCGCTAATGGCGATGCCCTTCGTCGTCAGGGTGCTGGAGCCGGCCTATGCGATCCACCAGCGCCGCACGCAGCGGCTGAGTGCCAGCCTCGGCATCTCCGGCCTCGCCAAGCTGCGGCTGATTTCGTGGCCGGATTTGCGCAAGCCGGTGCTGACGGCGCTGTCCTTTGCCATGGCGCTGTCGCTGGGCGATCTCGGTGCGGTGGCCTTGTTTGGTTCGGATAGTTTTGTGACGCTGCCATGGCTGGTCTATTCCAGTCTCGGGAGCTATCGCACCAATGATGCGGATGGGCTGGCGCTGATCCTTGGCGTGATCTGCCTGCTGTTGACGATTTCGGGCACGATGGGCTCTGGCGTGACGGATGAACCGAAGCGGGAGGCGCTATCGCATGACTGATGCCATCGAGATGCGCGGCGTGGCTCTGCGGCTTGGCCAGAATACATTCCTGTTCGATTGCGCGCTGCCTGAGGGCGCCGTCATCGGCGTCACAGGTGCGTCGGGCGCGGGGAAATCCACTTTCCTCAATCTGCTGGCCGGTTTCGATACGGCGGATACGGGGCAGATCCTGTTTGATGGAAAGGATGTTGGCCATCAGCATCCGGCAGAGCGGCCCGTGTCTCTGGTGTTTCAGGACAACAACCTCTTTGCCCATCTCGATGTCTTCACCAATATCGGGCTCGGCATTCATCCGGCCCTGAAACTTGGCGATGCCGATCGGCGCGCCATCACGTCGGCGCTCGAGAAGGTCGGGCTGTCAGGCTTCGAAAAGCGGATGCCGGCGACGCTTTCCGGTGGCGAGCGGCAGAGGGTGGCGTTTGCCCGGGCGCTGGTGCGTCGGCGCCCCATCCTTTTGCTCGACGAGCCCTTCGCCGCGCTCGATCCGAGCCTGCGGCGCGACATGGCGGGGCTGCTTCTGGCCATGCACCGCGACAGCGGCAATACGGTCGTGATCGTGTCGCACGACGCCGACGAGATCAGGCGGATTGCCGACTATGCGATTTTCATCGATCAGGGCAGGGTCGTGGTGGCGGCGCCGATCACGCGGTTTTCGACCGGCGAAAACAATTCCGCGCTGCGGCAATTTCTGCGGATCGACGAATCTTAACAAGACAACGGCACTTTCGCCATAATTTGCGGCGACCCAGAGAACTCCTTAACCACGTTAGGCTTGCTAAAGTATAAAGCCGCCATATTTAGGCAGAGTCTCGCTATGCAACCGGTGCGGAAATCAGCTAAAGCAAAGACTTGGGCCCTCGATTGTGCACTGCGGAAACGGGGGCGTACGCCTGTTGAACCTTGATGAAGACGACCGGGGCGCCATGACGGCGAGCCGGCCGAGAAGCGCGATGACTCGGAGAGCCAGACTGGACCGCATGACGACGTGGAAACTGCCCGCGCCTTCCAGTGATGTGTTCTTCGCAGCGTGCCGCTGGGCGCGACGGGCGTCGATCCTGTCCGCCTCCACCGTGGCGCTTTATGGCTGTCAGTCGGCGCTCGAACAATCCTATCAGCCCAGTGTCGGCCCTTCGTCCAATCCGCAGATCGTCGACGAAGTGCAGAAGAACGATCCGCGTGCGGCCATGGGCGCGCGCGAGCATCCGCGCATCGTGGCCAGCTATGGCGGCGAGTACAAGGACGCCAAGACCGAGCGTCTGGTGGCGCGCATTGCCGGCGCGCTGACGGCGGTGTCGGAAAATCCGAGCCAGTCCTATCGCATCACCATCCTGAATTCGCCCGCGATCAACGCATTCGCGCTGCCGGGCGGCTATCTCTATGTCACGCGCGGTCTTCTGGCGCTTGCCAACGATGCGTCGGAAGTGGCGGCCGTGCTGTCGCACGAAATGGGCCACGTTACCGCCAATCACGGCATCGAGCGGCAGAAGCGCGAAGAGGCGGAAGTGATCGCCAGCCGCGTCGTCGCGGAGGTGCTGTCCAGCGATATCGCCGGCAAGCAGGCGCTGGCGCGCGGCAAGCTGCGCCTTGCCGCCTTCTCGCGCCAGCAGGAATTGCAGGCAGACGTCATCGGCGTCCGCATGCTCGGCGAAGCTGGCTATGATCCCTATGCGGCCAGCCGTTTCCTGGATTCCATGGCCGGCTACAGCCGCTTCATGTCGGTCGATCCCGATGCCGATCAGAGCCTGGACTTCCTCTCGAGCCACCCGAACTCGGCGCAGCGCATCGAGCTTGCGCGCGACCATGCCCGTGCCTTCGGCCAGGAGGGCAAGGTCGGCGATACCGGACGCGGATATTATCTCGACGGCATTGATGGGCTGCTCTACGGCGACAGCCCGGAAGAGGGCTATGTTCGTGGCCAGACCTTCCTGCATGGTGGTCTCGGCATTCGCTTCGACGTGCCGCCGGACTTCAAGATCGACAACAAGGTCGAGGCGGTCATGGCGACCGGTCCCGGCGACATCGCCATCCGCTTCGACGGCGTGGCGGACAACCAGAACCAGTCGCTGACCAATTACATCTCGAGCGGCTGGGTCACGGGGCTCGATCCGTCGACCATCCAGCAGATCACCGTCAACGGCATGGAAGCCGCCACCGCGCGCGCCAGCGCCGATCGCTGGGATTTCGACGTGACCGTCGTGCGCAACAATTCGCAGATCTTCCGCTTCCTTACGGCCGTGCCGAAGGGAAGCACCGCGCTGCAATCGACAGCCGACGTGCTGCGCTCCAGCTTCCGGCGCATGACACCGGCCGAGGCCGCGTCGCTGAAGCCGCTTCGCGTACGTGTGCTGACGGTGCAGCCAGGCGACAACATCACCACGCTCGCGGCGCGGATGATGGGGACGGATCGCAAGCTCGATCTGTTCAAGCTGATCAACGCCCTGCCGACCGGTGCCTCGGTGGCACCCGGCGACCGCGTCAAAATCATCTCGGAATAAAAAGAGGCCCGGCTTGCGCCGGGCCAGTTGCATCACTGGGGAGTAATCTCGGAGTAATCGGGGTTAGTGCGCGGCCATATACGGGTCGGCGCTGACGAGCGCTGTGCGGAGCTTTTCCATGGCGCGGCTTTCGATCTGGCGGACGCGCTCCTTGGAGATGCCGAGGTCGGCGCCGAGCTCTTCCAACGTTGCGCCATCTTCGGCAAGGCGGCGGGCGCTGATGATCTTCATCTCGCGTTCGTTGAGATGCGTGAGCGCGGAAGCAAGCCACACCCGGCGGCGTTCGCCGTCGATCATGTTTGTGACCTGTTCATCCGGCAGCGGTTCGTTGCTGACGAGGAAGTCCATCTTTTCGGCGCTGTCGGCATCGCCGGACACCGAAGGTGCCTGCAGCGAGGCGTCGTTGCCGGATAGGCGGGCATCCATGGTCTGGACGTCGGAGAGGCTGACGCCGAGTGCCGCGGCGATCTCCTGGTGGATCGACTGCAGTGTCAGCTGCGTGTCGCCCTTGGCGAGCTTGGCGCGCAGGCGGCGCAGATTGAAGAATAGCGCCTTCTGCGCCGAGCTGGTGCCGCCGCGGACGATCGACCAGTTGCGGAGAATGTAATCCTGGATCGAGGCGCGGATCCACCAGCTTGCATAGGTGGAGAAGCGGACATCGCGCTCCGGCTCGAAGCGGGCGGCTGCTTCCAGAAGGCCGACATAGCCTTCCTGGACAAGGTCGCTCATGGGAAGTCCGAAGTTGCGGAATTTCGCGGCCATGGAAATGACGAGGCGCATATGCGCCATTGCGATCTGGTTGCGTGCCCCGCGGTCGTCGTTGTGCTTCCAACGGACAGCGAGGTCATGTTCTTCCTCGCGGGCAAGATAGGGAGCCGCCATGGCGATCTTGATCATGCGCCGGTCTGCAGACATGTTCTTCATATCGGTCTCCTGAGTTCAGACTTTTAGCCCTGAAAAAGGGCAAACAAAGCTTGCTTCCGGACGTTACGGACCGGATCAAATTCATGGCTGGAAGATATGAAGGCCTCTAACTCTGGACGTCTCAGAGAGAGGCCCTAGTTACTGCTATGTGCTGGTTATGCCGCGAGCCCAGACCGTTTTCTTCACGTTGCCAAATCGGCAATTTGTGGAAGGCATGATCCGCTCCTCGTCGCATCCTGACATGAAAACCGGACCTCCAGCGAAATTGCTTTCTCCCGGAAGTCCGTGGTGACAGTGTGTAAACGCGCGACTTTGGAAAAGGTTCCAATAAAAAAACCCGGCACGATGGCCGGGTTTTTTGGTGAGAAGAACGCCTGAGATCAGGCTGCTTCTTCCTCTTCTGCTTCATCTTCTTCCACAGCCTTGCCGCGCTTCGGACCCTTGTTCAGGTTCGTCTCGACGAGGCGGACGGCTTCGGTTTCCGAGAGCTTGTTGACGGCGGCGATTTCGCGCGCCATGCGGTCAAGCGCTGCTTCGTAAAGCTGGCGTTCGGAATAGGACTGCTCCGGCTGGTTTTCGGCACGATAAAGGTCGCGAACGACTTCAGCGATCGAGATCAGGTCGCCGGAGTTGATCTTGGCATCGTATTCCTGCGCGCGACGGGACCACATGGTGCGCTTGACGCGCGCCTTGCCCTGCACGACCTTCAAAGCACGCTCGACGAAATCCGTCTCGGAAAGCTTGCGCATGCCAATGCTCATGGCCTTTGCGACCGGCACTTTCAGGCGCATCTTGTCCTTCTCGAAATCGATAACGAAAAGTTCGAGCTTCATCCCGGCAACTTCTTGCTCTTCGATGGCGCTGATGGTACCGACGCCATGAGCGGGGTACACGATCGATTCACCGGTCTTGAAACCATGGCGGGCTGCTGAAGGCTTTTTCTGCTGGATCGTCATTCTTGTCAAAAACTCCCTGTTACGCTTCCGGCCAAGGCCGGAGCCGGGTCAGTCAGGCCCGGATGAGACGGTCGGATCCGTCGGGTGACTTTACTTCTGGTCCCACCGGGAAGAAGCAAGCATATTCAGACACGCAATCTTGGGGCGTGACAGCTCAAGATCATGATATGTCACGGAAATCGCGCTTGGATTTGTTTGCTTTCGTGGTGGTTTGGGGCATCCTTGATGCCGCAAAAGGAACAGTGTGTGAAAGTTACCACAAAAATATGAGGAAATCAATAATTTACTGCGTATGAGTCATGCGGGCAACACATGTCGCCCCCATAAGTCATGCATATCCGCCGTGAGATTGGGCAGATTCCGTCCCTGTCTCAGACTATAGTATCAACGGGCGATCAATCGCCGGCGCCGGGCTTTTCCGAGAAGTATTTCTCGAACTTTCCGGTCTCGCCATCCACGTCCTTGGCACCATCCATCGCGTCCTTCTTGACGGTGATGTTGGGCCAGATGCTGGCGAACTCGGCATTGATCTTCAGCCACTTGTCGAGGCCCGGTTCGGTATCCGGCTTGATCGCCTCGGCGGGACATTCCGGCTCGCAGACGCCGCAGTCGATGCATTCGTCAGGATTGATCGCGAGGAAATTCTCGCCTTCATAGAAGCAATCAACGGGGCAGACTTCAACGCAATCGGTATATTTGCAGCGAATGCAGTTGTCGGTCACGACATAGGTCATGAAGAACTCCAGGATTTTCACGCAGACGGGGCCGGGCAACCTGGAACGTCGCGCCTTTCCCCTGGCCGGAGACGGACATGACCAGTCTTGGGAACTGCCACGCCATCCGGCAAGTTGCTTGTGAAGTATCGGCTTTAGTGCCGGATTTCAAGGATAAAGAAAGCGCGAAAGCGCCGAGTTTGGAGACGGATTTTCTAATCGTCGTCGGACATCAGGCGGTCGATTGCGCGGCGCTCTTTCTTGGTCGGGCGTCCAGCGCCCGTATCGCGGGTCGCCTGCTCGTAGGGTGTCAGCTGCTTGCGGTCTTGCGCGGAGGGTGAGATGTCGTCGTAGAGGAGGCGGGCCTCCTCGAAAGGGCCGCGCCGCGCGCCACCGGATTTGACGATCAGAACAAACTCGCGCCGGTCGAGCGAGAGCTCGATCCTGTCGCCGGTCTTGATCTGGTGGCTTGGCTGGGAAACGCGCTCGCCGTTGATGCGCACATGCCCGGATTGGACATGGGCCTGCGCCAGCGAGCGCGACTTGATCATGCGCGTGAAGAACAGCCACTTGTCGATGCGCTGGCGCGAACCGCTTGATGGCTGTGTCTTCTCGCTCATCGATTACTTCTTCATCTGCTCCTTCAAGGCAGCGAGCTTGGCGAAGGGCGAATCCGGATCGACCGGCTTTTCCTTGCGCGGGGGCTTTGCCTCGAAGCGCAGCGGCTGGGAGCCGCCACGGTTGTTGTTGCGGTCGTCGCGACCCTTGCCGCCACGATCCTGACGGTCGCCGCGCTGGTCGTTACGGCCCTGGTGCGGCTTGCCGCCGTCCTTGCCACGGTTCTGGCGATTGCCGTCGCGGTTCTCGCCTTCGCCGCCCTGGCGACGATGGCCGTGGCCACGATCCTGGCGATCACCCTGACGCTCGCCACGCTCCTGACGCTCGCCCTGGCGTTCGCCGCCACGGCGTTCGCCATGGCCGCGTGCCTGACGCTGGTTGCCGTCAGTGCGGCCGCCAAGGCGCCAGAGCAGAACCGGCTTCGGCTCTTCGGCTTCGGCCGCCGGCGCTTCCGCTGCGGGCGCAGCTTCGGCAGAGGCCTCGGTCGCGGTTGCTTCAGCGACTGGTGCTTCAGCGGCGGGTTCTTCGGCAGCCGGTGCTTCCGCAGCCGTTTCGTCAGCAGAGGCGCTGTCGGCGTCGTCGTGTTCGGCCGTTTCAGCGGCGGCGTCAGCGGTTGCTTCCGTCGTAGCTGCTGCGGCAGGCGTCGCGGCGGCGTCCTGTGCTGCCAGATAGGTGGCTGCTTCCTCGGCCTTTACGGCGTCGGCGCGGTAGCCGAGACCCTTCAGGATCTCTTCCATGTCCTCGAGCGTAGCGCCGAGAATGGAGAGCATCGCGGTCGTCGTGGTGAAGCGGCGGCCGTCATAGGCACCCTCGGGGCGGTTCGGCTGACCCGGCTTCCACTGCAGCAGCGGACGGATGATGTCGGCCAGGCGCTCGAGGATATCGACGCGAACGGCGCGCTTTCCAAGGAAGCGGAAGCCCGCCAGCTTGTAGAAATTGCGCTCATAGCTCGGATCGGTGACGACAGAGGTACGGCCGGCGGCCAGAACCGGAATGAGGTCGCCGTAGCCCGGCTTGTCGAGGCCGTCGTTCTTCAGCGCCCAGAGCAGCGTGATGAGCTCGGCCGGAGCCGGCTTCAGGAGCGCTGGAACGAAGATGTGGTAGGCGCCGAAGCGAACGCCGTAGCGACGCATCGAGGCGCGCGCGTCCTGATCCAGCGACTTGACCTCTTCAGTCACGTCGCGACGGAAGAGCACGCCGAGATTTTCCACCAGCTGGAACGCGAGACCCTTGGCAAGGCCCTGCAGGTCTTCGGCGCGCGACAGATCGTCGAGCGGCTTCAGCACGGTCGAGATGTGGTGATTGACGAAGCGCTCCAAGCGGGCGGCGACGTGGTCGCGCGCGTTGCCGGTCAGCTGCTCGTCGGCAAGCAGGATCAAGCGCGGACGCATGATGTGCTCGGTCCCGGCCAGACGTGCCACGGGATCGCCGAGCCAACGGATCGAGCCGTCGGAACCGATCGCCAGATCGCCGTTGCCGGACGCGTGAATACGCGCTGCGCGGGCTTCGAATTCCAAAGCAAGCGCCTTTTGCGAAGCAGCCTGGACAGCTTTCGCGTCCGGACCATCCGCTCCCGATACAGGCGTGAACCGGAAACCCGACAACTGCCCTACATGATGTCCTTCTACGAAGACATCGCCATTTACACTGATTTCAGCTTCCAGCATCGCATTCTCTCTCAGGCGCTTCATGAGCACAGATGTCCTGCGATCAACAAAGCGTTTCGTCAACCTTTCATGTAACGCATCGGACAATCGATCTTCGATTTCCCGCGTCTTTTCCTGCCAGTGTGTCGGATCGGCAAGCCAGCTGGGCCGATTCGATACATAGGTCCACGTCCTTATCTGCGCGATTCGCGCCGAAAGCGTGTCAATTTCACCGTCAGTTCGATCCGCGCGGTGCACTTGTTCGGCAAGGAAATTCTCATTTACCGTGCCATAGCGCACGAGATCGGAAAAGAGGGTCGCGATCAGATCGGCGTGCTGGGCCGGCGTAATGCGCCGATAATCCGGCAGCGCGCAGGCCTCCCACAGCTTTTCGACCCTTGCAGGGCTATCGGCCAGATCGCGAATCTCGGGATAGCGCGAAAGCTGCTCGAGCGCCTGCTGGTCGACGGCCGGCAGCGCGCGCGTCAGGCCGGGCACGCGCGGCCCGGTTTCAAGACTGGCGCGCAGCGTCTGGATCGACTTGAAATCGAGGTCCGTGGTGCGCCACTGCAGCACCTTGACGTTGTCGAAGTGATGGCCCTCGATGCGGCCGACCAGCTCCTCGTCGAACGGATCGACATGGCCCGTCACGCCAAAGGTACCGTCGCGCAGATGGCGTCCGGCGCGACCGGCGATCTGGGCAAGCTCGGCGGGATTGAGGTTGCGAAACTGGTAGCCGTCGAACTTGCGGTCCTGGGCGAAGGCGACATGGTCGACATCGAGGTTGAGCCCCATGCCGATCGCGTCCGTCGCCACCAGATATTCAACGTCGCCTGCCTGGTAGAGCGCCACCTGGGCGTTGCGGGTGCGCGGGCTCAGCGCGCCGAGGACGACGGCTGCGCCACCGCGCTGGCGGCGGATGAGCTCGGCGATCGCATAGACCTCGTCGGCCGAAAAGGCGACGATGGCGGAGCGCTGTGGCAGGCGGGTAATCTTCTTCTGGCCGGCGTAAAGCAGGTGCGACAGGCGCGGGCGCTCGACGACGGTGATGCCGGGAAGCAGATGCTGGAGGATCGGCCGCATGGTGCCGGCGCCGAGCAGCAGCGTCTCGTCGCGACCGCGCAGATGCAGGATACGGTCGGTGAAGATGTGGCCGCGCTCAAGATCGCCCGCGAGCTGCACTTCGTCGATGGCGACGAAGGCGGCCTTGGTTTCGCGCGGCATGGCTTCGACGGTGCAGACCGAGTAGCGCGCATTCGGCGGCGAGATTTTCTCCTCGCCGGTCACCAGGGCGACGTTGTGAACGCCAACCTTTTCGCAGACACGCGTATAGACCTCGCGCGCCAGCAGGCGCAGCGGCAGGCCGATGATGCCGGTGCCGTGGGCAACCATCCGCTCGATGGCATAATGGGTCTTGCCTGTATTGGTTGGACCGAGCACCGCGGTTACGCCGCGCCCACTCAGTATCATCGGCTGCGATGTCAGTGTCTTTGTCCTGCAGACGGGGCGGGGGTGCCCCGGGGGTAAAACCAAGCTCCTGATCCGAAGCAGACAAACAAATGGACAGCCGCTGGCGCAAACGCAAGGGCTGATTTCAATTTCACCGGCGGATTTTAGCTCTCGCGAATAGCTTGTGGAATGCTCGCATAGCGATTCGGAACAGCAGTAGAACGAATCGGAGACGAATCGCTGACTCTTGGTGATTCAGGGTTTGTTCACTGCTAAGTATTGATTTTGAATCACTTTTTCCCACCAGATGCTGAATCGAAAGATTCTCGCTTGGCGTGTATAGGCGTTTTTGTTCGGCGGATAAGGAAGGGACGCTCAGCCGTGACTTCGGTTCCGCCCGAAATGTAAAAAATCCGTTTCGAAGCGAGCTCGATCAAATCCGGAACAAAGGGCAGACGAATCAGCGACTTTGCCGACTTCCCGGTTTGTTCACGACAACCTATTGTATTTTATGGAAATTTTAACCATAGGCGCAAATGCGCTTTTGGCGCCGCGCCTGCTAGGCGTCAGCGCGAGGATGCCAGGTGACGTCGGCTTACCTGCTGAAAAATATTGTCCTGTTGGAAAAAATCGGCGGAACCAAAAGCCGGCTTACGTGTTTCTCGCTCATTCAAACTCGAAATGCGCTGAGGTCACGGGATATGCTTGGAACCATACTACTCATTATCCTTATTCTGCTTTTGCTCGGAGCTCTGCCGAATTGGGGCTATAGTCGCAGCTGGGGCTATGGACCTTCTGGCGGTTTGGGCCTAGTTCTCGTCATTATTATCATTCTTGTACTCATGGGCCGTATCTAAGCGCCCGAAAAACCTGGGAGAAATGTCATCATGATGAAGAAGATTGTACTCATCGGCGCCCTGGTCGGCGCGCTCGCATCCTGCACGGCGACGGAACAAGGCACTGCGATCGGCGCCGGCACCGGTGCTGTCATCGGTGGCGCGGTCAGCCACAGCTGGGGTGGTGCGGCCGTTGGCGCCGTTGCCGGTGGTCTCGCCGGCGCACTCATCGGCCAGTCGGTCGAACGCCGCGGCTACTGCGTCTACCGCGACCGCTACGGCCGCCGCTACGAAGCACGTTGCCCGCGCTAATGGCTTTGGCCTGAGCGATCAGGTCTACGGATAAGAAAAGGCGTCGGTTTTCCGGCGCCTTTTTTGTTTATGGCGATATTAGCGCCTGATCGCTCAAACGGCGATTTCGCCGATGAGCGCGCTCGCGGGAATATTCCATTCCCTGCTAAGCTTTCTGATCTGGTCGAGATTGATTTCCCGCTTGCCATTCAGAAGATCGGCCGCTCTAGCCTTGGAGCCAATCACGGCCACCAGATCGGCACGGCTGTAATTGTTGGCCGCCATCACCGATTTAATCACCTCGACTGGGCTCGCGACCGGTATCGGGTAATGCTTGGCTTCATATTGCTCGATCAGCAAGACGAGCGCATCGAAATGAGCCGCCGCATCGGACCCTTCGTCGGGTTCGTTTTCGAAATATGGCCTGACTTCCTGCAAGGCGGCATTGTATTCGTCCTCGTTCTGAAGTGTTCGAAAAGCCTTCAAGTCGAGCATATCGATCTCCATTGACGTCAGAGTTTATGCACGTCGATCGCGTCATATTGGGCGTGGGTTCCGACAAACAGTACGAAAATCCGTTTTGTTCGAAACGCGACGAGGCCCACTATTCGGTACTTGTTGCCGCCGACGTCAAAAATGACCTTGTTGCCGGCAACAATATCGGCGGAATTGAACGTCTTCTTCAGTTCGCCGAAGTTGCTCCAATTTGCCTTGGACGCTGCCGTGTACCACTCGGTCATCGCAGCTTCGGCGGTTTGTCTCGGCGCGCCTTTCGGCAGGCTATTCCAGAAATTGACCAAGGCGGACTTAGCGATAACGTTCACTTTCCCTCCTACATAGCTTGTTCCCAATTTGGAAACAAGTAAAATGTTTCCAAATTGGGAACTCTGTCTATAGCTCAACAGATCACAATCTGCATCGCACGCCAAAGAAAAAGGCCGCATCGCGGGAGCGATACGGCCTTTGAATCTTCAGTCTGGCGCCGGATTAGTTCTTGGCGCGCTCGACGTAGGAGTTGTCTTCCGTCGCGATGACGACGCGGGTGCCGGCGTCGATGTGCGGGGGAACCGAGGTGCGGACGCCGTTGGAGAGCATAGCCGGCTTGTAGGAAGACGATGCCGTCTGGCCCTTGACGACCGGCTCGGTCTCGGTGATCTCAAGCGTCACATGGCGCGGCAGCTGCAGGGCGAGTGCGACACCTTCGTGCATGGACAGGATGCAGACCATGCCTTCCTGCAGGTAGGCCTTCTGGTCGCCCATGGTTTCGACGTCGACGACGACCTGGTCATAGGATTCCGGGTTCATGAAGTGGAAGCCTTCGCCGTCCTCGTAGAGGAACTGGTGGTTGACGTCTTCCACGAAGGCGCGCTCGACCTGCTCGGTCGTGCGCCAGCGCTCGGAGACCTTCACGCCGTCGACGATGCGACGCATGTCAACCTGGGTGACCGGCGTGCCCTTGCCCGGGTGGAAGTTGTTGGCCGTCAGAACGACGTAGAGCTTGCCGTCCACATCGAGGACGTTGCCCTTGCGGACGGAAGAGGCGATGACCTTGACCATAAGAGTTCCTTGTAACTCGGCTTTTGGCGTCGTAGAGGACTGTCGAAATGGCCCCGGAGACGCAATCAGGTGTTCTTTGGGGCGCAACTAACCTAAAATCCGGCAAATAGCCAGCCCTTGCGTTGGTTGATCCGGTCAGGACAGCATTCGATGAAACCCTCGATCGCCAAAGCGTCGCCCTGGTGGACGCCCAGTGTGCATGCCGACCGCCGGCCGTTCCTGATCGGACGCAACCGGATTCAGGCGGCTCTGCGCGGCTATTTCGCTCGAGAGGACTTCATCGAGGTGGATACGGCGACACTGCAGGTGTCGCCCGGAAACGAGGCGCATCTGCATGCGTTTGCCACCGAAGCTTTGACCACGGACGGGCAGGCGGCACCCTTTTATCTGCACACTTCGCCAGAGTTCGCGTGCAAGAAGCTGCTTGCCGCCGGGGAGGAGCGCATTGCCTGCTTCGCGCATGTCTATCGTAACCGCGAGCGCGGACCGCTGCATCATCCCGAGTTCACCATGCTCGAATGGTATCGCACCGGCGAGAGCTACGAGAGCCTGATGATGGACTGTGTGCGCATCGTGGCACTTGCGGCCGAGACGATGCAGACGACAATGCTGAGTTATCGCGAGACTAATTGCGATCCCTTTGCCGGCCCGGAGCGTGTGAGCGTCGCCGAGGCGTTCCACCGTCACGCCAATATCGATCTTCTGGCCTCGGTCAGTGCCGATGGCTCGACGGACCGCGAGCATCTGGCGGCCGAGATGCGGCGCAACGGCATGCGCGTCGCCGAAGACGACCAGTGGGCCGATCTCTTCAGCCGCGTGTTGGTGGAGAAGGTCGAGCCGCATCTTGGCATGGGGCGTGTGACGATCCTCGATGAATATCCGGTCTGCGAAGCAGCACTCGCGCGACCATCGGCCGCCGATCCCCGTGTGGCCGAGCGCTTCGAGGTCTATGCCTGCGGCGTCGAGCTGGCGAACGGCTTCGGCGAGCTGACCGATCCCGTCGAGCAGCGCCGCCGTTTCGAGATCGAGATGGCGGAGAAGAAGCGCATCTACGGCGAGACCTATCCGATCGACGATGATCTGCTCGATGCGTTGGCGATCATGCCCGATGCAAGCGGCATCGCGCTCGGCTTCGACCGGCTGGTGATGCTGGCGACGGGTGCGCGGCGGATCGATCAGGTGCTGTGGGCGCCGGTTGCGGAGTACGGGCAGTGACGATCAATCGGCCGATCAAGACGGTGGACGAGCTCGCCAATGCCGGGCTCATCGCCGATCGCGACCGCGAGGCGCTGGATGCTGTCGCGGCGCGCTATGCGATCGCGGTCACGCCTGCGATGGCGCGGCTGATCGACCATGACGACCCCAATGACCCGATCGCGCGCCAGTTCGTGCCCGATGCCGCCGAGCTCATGATGACGCCGGAAGAGCGGGCCGATCCGATCGGCGATCACGCGCATAGCCCTGTCGAGGGCATCGTTCACCGCTATCCCGATCGCGTGCTTCTGAAGGCGGTGCATGTCTGTCCCGTCTACTGCCGCTTCTGTTTCCGCCGCGAGATGGTGGGGCCGCAGGGGTTGGGGACGCTCGATCCGGCCGCGATGACGGCAGCCTTCGATTATATCCGGAACCATGACGCGATCTGGGAAGTCATCCTCACCGGCGGCGATCCGCTGGTGCTGTCGCCGCGCCGACTGCGGGATATCCTCGAACAGCTCGCCGATATCGATCACGTCAAGATCGTCCGCTTTCATAGCCGCGTGCCGGTCGTCGACCCTGACAGGATCGACGCGGCGCTGATCGAGGCGTTGAAGGCGAGCGGCAAGACCACCTATGTCGCGCTGCATGCCAACCATCCGCGCGAACTCACGACCGAGGCGCGCGCCGCCTGCGCCCGGCTCATCGATGCAGGCATCGTGATGGTCAGCCAGTCGGTTCTGCTCAAGGGCGTCAATGACGATCCCGGTGTTCTGGCGGAGCTGATGAAGGCCTTCGTCGAGACGCGGGTGAAGCCCTATTATCTGCATCACCCCGATCTGGCGCCGGGCACCAGCCATTTCCGGCTCTCGGTGGAAGAGGGGCAGGCGATCGTCGCTTCATTGCGCGGCCGCATCTCTGGATTGTGCCAGCCGACCTATATTCTGGACATTCCCGGCGGGTATGGCAAAGCCGATATCGGCCAAAACTCGATCCGCAGAAACGCGGAGGGTTGCTATTCGGTTTCCGACTACAACGGACAAGAGCATATCTACCCGCCGCGCGGGAGTTAACTGTTCCGTTCTTCGTTTCATTTCAGCACTTGCGGTCATCCTTGCTCGAGCAAAGCGTTGTTTAAGCTTTTCCCGCAAAGCAATGATCCGATTTGCTTTATCTCTACTGATCAGCCGAAGACGCTAAATTCTTAGCTTTTCGTCAGGGCCAGATTTAACCACATGCCTTAGCGGAATATTGGTTTTTCCTCCTTAAAAGCACCTCCATGACAGGGCGATGAGCGCCCGCTCTGGTTATGACAGCTTGGAGATGTGAGGATGAATACGACGATCCGCGAACTGCTTGCGAAATTCGGCAAGCTGCCTGTGGCCATCGACACCGTGGCTGACGATGCCGATCTGTACGCGGCGGGGCTCACCTCCTTCGCATCGGTTCAGCTCATGCTCGGCATCGAGGACGCCTTCGATATCGAGTTCCCGGACAATCTCCTCAATCGCAAGTCCTTCGCCAGCATCTCGGCCATCGCCCGGACCGTTGATCTGATCAAGGATAGCCGGAAGGTCGCCTGATGAACTTCCCGGTCAAAATCACGGAAGACAGTTTTGCAGCAAGGGCTGCCCGCGTTGCCGCTATTGCGGCGAAATTCGCGGACGCCGTCGATTTTGAAGGCCGGTTTCCTCAGGAAGCCGTGGATGCGATGAAGGCGGAGCGCCTGCTCAGCATCCAGATTCCGCGCAGCCTCGGTGGCGAAAGCGCAACCACGACCGAGATCGCCGAGCTCTGCTCGATGCTCGGCCAAGCCTGCGCCGCCAGCGCCATGGTTTTCGCCATGCACCACATCAAGCTCTCCAGCCTCGTCGAGCATGGGGTTGATAGCGCGTGGCACGCCGACTTCATGCGCCGCATCGCGGCCGATCAGCTGTTGATCGGGTCGGCGACGACCGAAGGCGGCATCGGCGGCAATCTGCGCAACAGCATTTGTGCCGTTCATGTCGAGGGCGGTGTTTGCCGTCTCGAAAAGGATGCGACCGTCATTTCCTACGGCGCCCATGCCGATGCGATCCTGATTACCTCGCGCGCTCATGCGGATGCCGCGCCTTCCGATCAGGTTCTGACAGCATTCCTGAAAGATCAGTACACGCTCGAAAAGACGCATGCCTGGAACACGCTTGGCATGCGTGGCACCTGCTCCGACGGCTTCCTGTTCAAGGGTGAAGCGCCGGCGAGCCAGATCCTGCCGAAGCCTTTCGCCGAGATCGCGGCGCAGTCAATGCTGGCATCCTCGCACCTGCTCTGGAGCGGCGTGTGGTATGGCATCGCCATCGATGCATTCTCCCGCGCCCAGGCTTTCGTGCGCGCCGCTGCCCGTAAGTCGCCGGGTGCGCCGCCACCTGGCGCGCTGCGTCTCGCTGAAGTGTCGAACCTGTTGCAGATGGTGAAGTCCAACGTCGTCGCGGGCCTCAAGGCCTACGAGGATGCCAAGGCCGATCCCGACAAGCTGTCGTCCATGGCGTTTGCCGTGGCGATGAACAACGTCAAGATCGCATCGTCGGAAACGATCCTCGAGATCGTCAACCACGCGATGCTGATCTGCGGCATCATGGGCTACAAGAACGGTACGCCGTTCAGCCTCGGCCGCCATCTTCGCGATGCGCATTCCGCTCAATTGATGATTTCCAACGACCGCATCCTTGGCAACACGTCGAGCATGCTCCTTGTCCACAAGCAGGACACTAGCCTACTGGGGTGAACGACATGGATATGCAGACCTCCTTTCTGGACCGGCTCTTTGAATCCGGCCTTCTGATCGATATGGGTGTTGACGGTCTCTACGGCCGCAGCGGCCAGTTCGAGGACGTGATCGCCGCCTTCGAGCGCCTGATCGATCGCTTCGGCGGCGCGGACGGCGCGGAAGCGATGCGCTTTCCGCCGGGCATGAACCGCGAGATCTTCGAAAAGAGCGGTTACATGAAGAGCTTCCCGCAGCTGGCCGGCACGGTGCACAGCTTCTGCGGCAACGAGCTCGACCACATGAACCTGTTGCAGTGCATGGAAGTGGGCGACGACTGGACCAAGGGCCAGGAAGCCACCGAAATCGTGCTGACGCCGGCCGCCTGCTATCCGCTCTACCCGACGGTTGCCCGCCGCGGCAACCTGCCGAAGGACGGCGCGCTGTTCGACCTGCAGTCCTATTGCTTCCGTCATGAGCCGTCGCGCGATCCGGCCCGCCAGCAGCTGTTCCGCATGCGCGAATATGTCTGCATGGGCACCGAGCTGCACGTCACCGATTTCCGCCAGAAGTGGATGGATCGCGGCCTTGAGATGATGAAGCTCGTCGGTCTCGACGTCACCATCGACGTCGCCAACGATCCGTTCTTCGGCCGCGCCGGCAAGATGATGGTCAACAACCAGCGCGACCAGAACCTGAAGTTCGAGCTCCTGATCCCGATCACCTCGACGGCCAATCCGACGGCCTGCATGAGCTTCAATTTCCATCAGGATTCGTTCGGCCAGAAGTGGGGCCTCAACCTCGAGGACGGCAGCGTCGCGTTTACGGCCTGCGTCGGCTTCGGCCTGGAACGCATCGCGCTGGCGCTGTTCCATCACCATGGCCTCGACGTCAAGCTGTGGCCAGCCTCCGTGCGCCAGGCGCTCTGGGGCTAAGGGGAACGATGGCATCCGTCTTCCCGGGGATCAGCCCGGACAGCTATTGCCCGCATGCGCTGCATTCCATGGAGCGCATGTGGCCGGAGACCAATTGCTATATCGACCTCTGGATCGAGGTGCTGAGCACGCTTGGGCTCGCGCCCGAGGCGATGCTGGGCTTCACGCTCGGCCAGGATTTCGAGGGCGACCAGTTCACCTTCTTCAAGGTGCCGCTCGAGGATCTGGAAGCTCTCTACGGTATCAGGGTCACCGAGCTTGCGATCTTCGACAAGGTCGAGCGGCATGTCGCGACGCAGATTACGCGCGGGCGTCTCTGCCTGATCGAGATGGACAGCTTCTACATGCCCGACACGCAGGGCACCGCCTACCGGCAGGAGCACGGCAAGACGACGGTTGCGATCAACCGGCTGGATGTCGCGAACAAGCGGGTCGACTATTTCCACAATGGCGGCTTCTTTTCGCTTGAAGGCGAGGATTTCGACGGGCTGTTCCAGCTTAATCTTCGTGACGAGGATCCGCAGTTCCTGCCCTATACAGAGTTCGCCAAGTTCCCTGCGACAGCGGTCGATCCGCAGGCAACGCGCGGCGTCTCTCGGCAGCTATTGTCCTCGCATTTCGCCCGCCGCCCGCGTGAAAACCCGATCCGCGCCTTTGCCGGCGTGTTTCCAGAGCAGGTCGCGGCAGTGGCCGAGCGACCCTTCGGCTTCTTCCACAAATACGCCTTCAACACGCTGCGCCAGTTCGGCGCCAATTTCGAACTCATGGCCGATCATCTGGTCTGGCACTCGGAGGCCGAGTTCGGCGAGGCCGCAGAGCATGCGCGCAAGCTGTCGGAGGCCGCGAAATCCGTGCAGTTCCAGCTGGCACGCGCCGTCACCCGCAAGAAGTTCGAGCCGCTAACGACTGCGCTTGATCCGGCGGCCGATGCGTGGGATTCGATGATGGCTTCGCTCACGAAACGTCTTTGAAGCCGGAGGACTGATCATGCGTGGGAGACTGGCGAGCATCGCGGCGGAGGAGATCGCGCTCAGCGAAGGATGGAACCTGGTTCTGACGGAACCCGGCGCCTGCGCCAATCCGCACGACCTGCCGCTTTCCGCCCAGTTCATCCCCGCCGAGGTGCCGGGCACGGTCGCTGCCGCGCTGGAGCGAGCGGGCTTGTTCGACCGCGAAAATCCGGTGCCGCTCGACAACCAGGACGCCTGGTATGTCTGCCGCCTGTTCGACGCCGCGCCGGGTGACGCCATCCTGCGCTTCGAGGGGTTGGTGACGCTGTGCCATGTGTTTCTGAACGGCCAGGAGATTCTCTCGTCCGAGAGCATGTTCACCATGCACGAGGTGCCGGTGACGCTGTCAGGCGGCGACGAGCTGGCGCTTTGTTTTCGCGCGCTTGCGCCGCGGATCGCCGACAACGGTCCGCGCGCCCGCTGGCGGCCGCAGATGATTACGCCGCAGGGCCTGAAGAACGTTCGCACCACGCTGCTTGGCCGCATGCCCGGCTGGTGCCCGGAGATCCACGCCGCCGGCCCGTGGCGCCCGGTTACGCTGGTGCGGCGCGATGTCGTCTCGCTGGATGATGTCAGTGTGCGGGCGGTGCTGGAGCCGGATGGCTCGGCTAAGCTCAGCGTGTCGCTGCGCACCGACGCTGAGGCGCCCGAATTGTCGCTGCGTTGCGGCGGCGTCGAGCAGGCGTTCGAAAAGGTCGGCGAGCGGCATTACTCGGCCATTCTTAGGCTGAAGGATGTGGAGCCTTGGTGGCCTCACACCCATGGTACGCCGCGCCTCTACGACTACGCCGTCGTCATCGATGGTGTCGAGCATCCGCTGGGCAAGACTGGCTTTCGGAGCGTCGTGGCCGATCGCGGCACCGACGGCAGCGACTTCGCGCTTCTCATCAATGGCGAACGGGTGTTTTGCCGCGGCGCTGTCTGGACCACGGCCGATATCGTAAAACTCCCAGGCACGCGGGCGGATTATGAGCCGTTCCTGCGGCTCGCCGCCGAGGCCGGCATGAACATGATCCGCATTGGCGGCACCATGGCTTATGAGACGCCCGAATTCTTCCAGCTTTGCGACGAGCTCGGGCTGATGGTCTGGCAGGACTTCATGTTCGCCAATTTCGACTATCCGAAGAATGACAAGGCCTTTACCGCGCATGTGCATGCGGAGGTCGAGGAGTTCCTGCACGGCGTGCAGGGTTCGCCGTCGCTTACGGTGCTCTGCGGCGGCAGCGAGATCTACCAGCAGGCGGCGATGCTCGGCCTGCCGCCGGAATTCTGGTCCGGCCCGATCACCGACGAGATCATTCCGGCAATCGCGGCGCGGCTCTGCCCCGAAATTCCCTATGTCGCCAATTCGCCGTCCGGCGGCGCCATGCCGTTTTCGCCGAATGCCGGCGTGACGCATTATTACGGCGTCGGCGCCTATATGCGGCCGCTCGACGATGCGCGACGCGCCAATGTGCGCTTCGCGGCCGAGAGCCTGGCCTTCGCCAACGTGCCGCAGCAGAAGACGCTGCAGCGGCATCTCGATGTTCCACCGGTGCACAGCCCGCTATGGAAATCGCGCGTACCAAGGGATCGCGGCGCTTCCTGGGATTTCGAGGATGTGCGCGATTTCTATCTCGGCCATCTCTACGACGTCGATCCCGCGCGCCTGCGTCGCGAGAACCGCGATCTCTATCTCGACCTGTCGCGCGCCGTCACCGGCGAGGTGGCGGAGGAGACCTTCGCGGAATGGCGGCGCAAGGGGTCGAGCTGCAATGGCGCGCTAGTCTGGACGCTGCAGGACTTGCTGCCCGGTGCCGGCTGGGGCGTGATCGATTCAACCGGTGCGCCGAAGCCGATCTGGTATGCTCTGCGCCGCGCCTTCCGTCCGGTTCAGGTCTTCATGACCGACGAGGGGACCAATGGCCTCGACGTGCATGTGATCAACGAGACCGAGCACAGCCTGCAACTCGATCTCGAGGTCATCTGCTTCAGAAACGGCCGGCAGAATGTGGCAAGCGGTGGACGCATCCTCACGCTTGCGCCACGCAGCACGGAAACCTTCGCGGCGACCGATCTGTTCGGCGCTTTCTTCGACACGACCTATGCTTTTCGTTTCGGGCCGCCGGCGCATGACGTCACCGTGGCGCGGCTCAGGCTTCCCGAGGGTGGCGCGGTGGTGGCCGATGCCTTCCATTTTCCGCAGGGGCGCTCGAAAGCCGTGCACGATGCCGAGATCCAGGTCTCTCTGGTCGAAGACGGCGGCGCGTGGTTTGCGGATCTGGCGACCGACAGGCTGGCGCAGTCGGTGCATATAAGCGTCGATGGCTTCCGGCCCGACGATGACTGGTTCCATCTGGCGCCGGGCGCCGCCAAGCGCGTTCTGCTGCGCCCGCTTTCCGGGCGAGGGGGCGATGATCGCCCGACCGGCGAGGTGCTGATGCCGGGCGGCGCCCGCGCCTTCTCGTTCTAGAGGTGCTCGTCGCAAAAGATGAGGCGCAATCAATTTCGAAAGACTTTCTTACTAAAATAGGCCCTTCGAACGGCCTAAAGCGGATACGGTATGTCTAAGGGAATTATCGCGAATTCTGTGATGAACGGCGCGGCGGGAATGCTGCTCCTTGTAACGGGATTCCTGTCTTCCATCATCACCGCCCGGCTGCTCGGGCCGGAGGCGAACGGCATCGTCGCCTTCTCGCTCTGGCTCGTCGTCACAGGCGCGTCGATCGCCGAGCTAGGCTCCAGCATCACCATGTCGAAGACGCTGCCGCAGCTGCAGGCAGAAGGCTTCGATGCGCGTCGGCGGCTGGGTTTCGCCTCGCTGCTCGTCACCGTCATGCTGTGCTCGACGCTGTTTCTGCTCGGCCTCTACGCGTTGTTCTTTCTGACGTCGGAGCAGATGCATTGGGCAAAGACCGCCCCCTCGGTCGCCTACGTCACGGGCGCGCTGTTCTTCGTTCAGGCGATCGGCTCCTTCGTCAAATTTTACCTCATCGGTGAGCGGCGGCTGACCGATTTCTTCAAGCTCGCTATGGGTGTTTGCCTGCTGCAGCTGATCGGCGTCGGCGCCGGTGCCGTGCTCTATGGGGTCGAGGGCGTGCTGGTCGGCTATCTGCTGGGGCAGATGGTGTTCTTCATCGCCACCATCCCGATCCTGATGACGCCGCGCGACCGCTGCGGGGTGCCGCTGAAATATCTGGCGGCCTCCTCGATCGTGCTCTCGGCGCAGTTCCTGATCGATTCCATCTTCCTCAACAGGCTGGAGCTCCTGTTCCTGCAGCAGTTCTGGTCGGTCGAGATGGTCGGCTTCTACGCCGTCGGCCTGTCGGTCGCCAATATCGCGCTGCAGCTGCCGATCCAGATGACCGGCAGCTTGCTCCCCTATTATTCGGAGCGGCGCCACTCGAGCGACGACCGCACGCTGCCGGTCGAGGTGTTTGCGGCCGTTACCCGCAGCATGGCCTATATCATCCTGCCGATGAGCTTCGGGCTTGCCGCCATATCGAGCGAGCTGGTGCGCGCGGTCTTCGGTGAGGCCTTCGCGCGCAGCGGAACCGTCGTGGCGCTGCTGGCGCTCGCCGCCCCGTCCTACACCTTCATGCAGACGCTCAGCCTCTACCTTCTCTCCATGGATCGCGCCCGCGACCGGCTGAAGGTCAGCCTCGTCGGCGCTGCCGTGATGACGCTTGGCTGCCTTGCGGTCGTTCCGCTCTTCGCCGCCGAGGGCGCCGCGATGGTGCGCATCGGCGTGTTCACGATTATGTGTATTATCATGGTGCGGCAGACCGGTTTCGGCTCTCAGCTCTCTGGTCTTTACGTAAATCTGCTAAAGACGCTTGCCGCGTCGGTTCTGTGCGCAATTATAGCCCTCGGAATTTTACACTATATCAATGGTTCTATTGGACTTCTTCTCGCAGTCGTTCTTGGTGGCGCTGGCTATATTGTTGCGCTCAAGCTTTTAAAGGCAATTCCGCGAGAGGATGCCGATGTTATGTTGTCGATCGTTGAAAAATTGCCCGGCTCGGTAGGAAAGTCCGCCCGCAAGGCAGTCGCCTTCATTGCGCCAGCGCGCGCCAAGGCGGCGGAAGCCGAAGAGCCCATCGAGATCACCGTCGAGACCGGTCTTGCCGAGGGCGCCGGCAACGAGGCCGCGCTGCCATTCGCTTTCGATGGCACGATTGGCCTGTTCAAGCCGGAGAATGCTGGCGTTGCCAAGCGCTCCACGGCCGTGCTCTTCGTCAATCCCTGGGGACTTGAGGAGATGTGCAGCCGGCGGTTCTTCCGTGTCACGGCGGAGCATTTCGCGGGCCTCGGCGTTCCCAGCCTGCGCTTCGATTATCCCGGCGCCGGCGATGCACTCGATGTCGACGACACCGTTGGCCTCAAGGTCTGGGAAGACGCGATCCGCGACGCCGCCGAGCGGTTGAAGCATCTGAGCGGCTGCAGCCGCATCATCATCGTCGCGCAGGGGCTCGGCGCGGCACTGGCGCAGAGGACCGCGCCGTCGATCGAAGGCGTCGATGCCATCGCCTTGCTCGGTCCCGTCGTCAATGGCCGTGCCTATCTGCGCGAGCTTCGCGCATGGGCGACGTTCATCAATCATCACCTGGGATTGGGCGAGGATGCCATTCCCGAGGGCAAGCACATGATCGCCGGGCTGCAGATGCCCGATGGGATCGCCGCGGAACTGTCGAAGGTCCGCATCGCCGCGCCAGAAACGTTGGCAGCACAGCGTTACCTCATTCTGGAACGCCCGGAGCGCGCCGACGACACGACGCTCGCAGACAATCTGACCGCGCTCGGCGCGACGGTCGAGCAGCAGACATTCAAGGGTTACGACAGGCTGATCTCCGACCCGGTCTTTTCGCGCACGCCTATGGAGGTCGTCGAGACGCTGACGCAGTGGGTGGGCGAACACACGTCGGTCGATCCGGCCGCCGTGCCTTCCGCCACCGTTGTCGATGCTCAGTCGCTCGCAGGCGACGGCTTCGAGGAATTGCCGGTCCGTTTCGGTGCGTTCAATCATCTGGTCGGCGTCGTCACGCGTCCGGTCGGACGGCCGCGCGGCAACAGCGTTGTGTTCCTGTCGACCGCATACGACCGCCAGTCCGGCTGGGGTCGGGCGATCACCGACATGGCCCGGGGGCTTGCCCGCGAGGGCGTCGCCTCGATCCGCTTCGATTCCGCCAATGTCGGCGACAGCCCGCCGCGTCCCGATGCGCCGGATCAGATCCTCTATTCGGCCACCCAGAACGCCGATGCGCAGGCCGCACTCGATCTGCTCGAGGGCATGGTTCCCGGACCGCTGATGGTCGCAGGGCGCTGCAGCGGCGGCTATGTCGCCATCCGCTCCGCTGTTGACGATGTTCGAGTGAAGGCCGCCGTTTCGATCAATCCCTTCGTTTATTACTGGGATCCGAACCAGCCGGTCGAGCGCAAGCATGTCGTTTCGGTGCCGCGCAGCTTCGAGGATTACGGCCAGCGGCTTTCCAGCTTCGCCACGGTCAAGCGCCTGCTGAAGGGCGATATCGACGTGCTGGCGGCGACGCGCAATGTCATCATCGCCTTCTCACGCCGCATGTCGGTGCGCATCGCGCCGCTGCTCGAATATCTGCCGAGCCGCCGGCATACTGCGAGCGAGGTGAAGAAGTCCTTCGTCACCGTCGGCAAGCGCAAGGTGCCGCTGACGCTGATCTACAGTGAAGGCGATGTCGGGCTGGAGCATATGTATTTCCACTTCGGCCCCGGCGGCCGCAAGTTCGAGCGCCATCCGAACGTCCGGCTGGTGATGCTGCCCGATGCCGATCACAATTTGACGCCGCCGGAATCGCGCCGGACGGTGTTCGCCGAGATCGCGCGGCTCGCCAAGGCCTGAGCGGGCTGGCGCGGGCGCCTGCCCGTCTCGGGTCGGTCGAGTTTTCGGAATATTGAAGGTGATCGCGCCGGCTTTTGCTAGCCGGCGATGAGCTCTTTGTAGACGCCGATATACCGCTCCGCGACGACATCCCAGGAATAGGCCGAGGCATCGGAGAGAAGGGCGGCCCGCACCGCCGGCCCCTGTGTTTGCAAGCGCTCGAACGCCGTTTCCAGCGCGAGGGCTGCGGCGGCCGTATCGGCGAAGTCTGCGAGCAGTATGTCCTTGTGGCGCTCGCCGAGCGTTCTATAGGCCTCGTTGGTGTTGAGCACCGGCAGCAGGCCGGCGCTCATGGCTTCCAGCGCCACAAGGCCGAAACCTTCATAGGATGATGCGGAGGCAAAGATCGAGGCGTCGGCGATGATCCGGCCGACTGCGTCGTTGTCGGCGCCGACATGGATGGTGACGGCGTCGTTGAGCTTTAGCCGGTCGATCTGGGCCATGAGGTCCTGCCGGGTCAGATCGGATTCGACGCCGGCGATATCGAGGTGCCAATCGGGATTGAAGACCCTCAGCGCTGCCACTGCGTCGATCAGCCTGTCGAGGCGCTTGTTGACCGAGAACCGGCCGATCGTGACGATCCGGCGCTTAGGCGCCCGCGATGCGCGGTCGGCGAACTTGCCGATGTCGGCGCCGTTTTCGATGACGATGCTGCGGCTCGGCGCGATCTTTTCGAACTGCGCGAGATCAGACATGCTGCAGCCGATGACCCGCTTGTAGGCCATGGCCGAGACGCGAGTGATGGTCTGGAACCAGACCTTCTTGATCGCCGCGAATTTCGTCGTGTGGAAGAAGCCGCCATGGGTGGTGACCACCATCGGCTTGCGATGCAGCAGCCGGCCCCAGGCAAGCGCATCGAAGAAGAAGTCGATCGCATGCACATGGATCAGGTCTGCATCGCCGAGATGGCGGAAGACCTCAGGGGCGAGCGGATAGCGCGTGCTGCCCGACCAGGGGATGCGGACGACGTCGATGCCGTCGATGGTCTCGCGCGACGGCAGTTTCTTGTCGCGGGCGGTAAACAAGCTGTCGAGCGTGACGACACGGACGCGGTAGCCGCGCTTCAGCGTCTGGCGTGCGAGGTTGGCGACCACGTCCTCGAGGCCGCCGCGATTGGGCAGGAACTGGCGGATGACGTGAACGATCAGCGGCGCGGTGGCGGCGACCGGTTCGACGTCATGGGAATAGAGTTCGGCGGCGGACATGTGTCATTCCTTCGGCCGCGATGAACGGATCACGGCTTTCATCGATGCCACATGGCAACGGGCTGCGTTAAGGCTGCGTTAAATGTCCGCGCCTTCGCGGATTTGCTTTTGGGAAGAGTTAACCGACCGTGACCCCGTCTCAGAATGCGCGGAAGGTCAGCGTCGTCAGCGAGCGGACGATGCCGGGAATGCTGGCGATCTGATCGTTAACGAATTTCCCGATGTCCTCGCCTTCCTGGATATAGACCTTGAGCAAGAGGTCGTAATCGCCGCTGGTCGAATAGAGCTCCGAGACGCGTTCGGTCTTGTAGATGGCGTCGGCGACCTCGTAGGTCTTGCCTGGGGCGCACTGGAGCTGGACGAAGATCGGCTTCATGAGGATTTCCTGCATCGAATTCTGTTGCGGCGCATAATGCGCGAAACGACGGGTGTGGCGCAAGCGGTTCCGTCAAGCTGCGGCTTCGCGGACGATCCAGTCGCGGAAGGCTGAAAGCGGGGCGTAGTCGGCGCGCTCGGCGGGAAAGGCCAGATAGTACCGTTCCTTGCTCTCCATCTCGCGATTGACTGATGCCACGAGATCGCCGCGCTTCAGCTCGTCCTCGATCAGGAAGGTTGGCAGCAGCGCCACGCCGAGGCCGGCGATCGCCGCCTGGGCGGCTGTGGCGAACTGGTCGAAGAGCATGCCGTGAACGGTTTGTGGCGGCACCTCGTTATCGGCGAACCATTGTTCCCAGGCATCCGGGCGGGTGGTCAGATGCAGCAGCGGCACGTCGACGAGATCGGATGGCTGGCTGATGCCGTACCGGTCGCGGAAATCGGGGCTGCAGGCGGGTACGGTCTTTTCCGACATCAGGAAGGTCAGCTCCGCGCCCGGCCAGAGCGGATGGCCGAAATGGATCGCGGCGTCGATCGAATCGAGGCGGAAATCGAAGGAGGAGAGGCGGGTGACGAGGTTGATGGTGACGCCGGGATTGGCGGCGAGGAAGCGGCCTAGGCGCGGCGCCAGCCAGCGGGTGCCGAAGGTCGGCAAGATCGCGAGGTTGAGCGTACCGCCATGCGGATTGGCGCGCAGGTTCAACGAGGCGCTGGAGATGCGCCGTAGCGCTTCGCGGATCTCGCGGGCGTAGCCATCGCCGGCAAGCGTCAGGCGCACCGTCTGGCGTTCGCGGATGAAGAGCTCGACACCGAGCTGCTCCTCCAGCGTCTTGATCTGGCGGCTGACGGCGCTTTGCGTCAGGTCGAGTTCCTTGGCGGCCGCCGTGACGCTGCCGGTGCGCGATACCGCCTCGAAGGCGGAGAGCAGCGCGGTGGAGGGTAGAAAACGCCTTGACGTCAGCATGGGTCATTCCATTTCAGAATGAGCTATTTCCGAAATGTCGATATTTATGGCTTTCGGGCGCTTGTAAATAGCTGCACTAATCATAATCGGAATGAACGTGGGGATCTCTATCATGGCAGGCTTCGTTTCCACAGACCGCATCCGCTCGCTGTTTACCGAAGCGATGTCGCAGATGTATCGCGCCGAGGTGCCGCAATATGGAACGCTGCTGGAGCTGGTTGCCGACGTCAATGCCGAGGTGCTTGCCAAGGACAACGCGCTGCGCGAGCGCCTGACGCGGGCCGGCGAACTGGAGCGCATCGATGTCGAGCGCCATGGCGCCATTCGTCTCGGCACTCCCGAAGAGCTCTTCACCATCCGCCGCCTCTTCGCCGTCATGGGCATGCAGTCGGTCGGCTATTACGATCTCTCGGTGGCCGGCGTTCCTGTTCATTCCACCTGCTTCCGCCCGGTCGACCAGGCGGCGCTCAGCGTCAATCCGTTCCGCGTCTTCACCTCGCTGCTCAGGCTCGAGCTTATCGAGGATGAAGCTCTGCGTGCCGAGGCCGCCGATATTCTCGCGAAGCGCCGCATCTATACTGAGCGCGCCATCCAGCTGATCGAGCGTCATGAAGAGGCCGGCGGGTTGACGGAGGCGGAAGCGCAGGAGTTCGTCGCCGAGGCGCTGGAGACCTTCCGCTGGCACGGCGAGGCGACCGTCACGGCCGAGACCTACAAGCGCCTGCACGACGCGCACCGGCTGATTGCCGACGTCGTCTCCTTCAAGGGGCCGCACATCAATCACCTGACCCCGCGCACGCTTGATATCGACGCCGTGCAGGCCCGCATGCCGGAGCGCGGCATCACGCCGAAGGCCGTCATTGAGGGGCCGCCGCGCCGCGATTGCGATATCCTGCTGCGCCAGACGAGCTTCAAGGCGCTGGAAGAGGCGATCGCCTTTGCCGGCGAGACGGGTGCTGCCAAGGGCACGCATACGGCGCGCTTCGGCGAGATCGAGCAGCGCGGCGTGGCGCTGACGGCGAAAGGCCGGGCGCTCTACGACCGGCTACTGGCGTCCGTTCGCGGCGAGGTGCAGGTCGGTGCCGCCGGCGCCAAGGCCGGCGATTACGACAGCGAGCTTGCCGAGCGGTTCCGCGAACTGCCGGACAGCTGGGCGGCGCTTCGGGCCGAACAGCTGGCCTTCTTCCACTATTCCGCGACGCCCAAGGGCGTTGCTGCCGCCGTCGATGGCGCGCTGCCTGATGATGCCGAGGCGCTGATCGAGATGGGTTATCTCACCTTCGATCCCATCGTCTACGAGGACTTCCTGCCCGTCAGCGCGGCCGGGATCTTCCAGTCGAACCTCGGCACGGACCAGCAGCAGAACTACGCAACCCGCTCCAACCGCTCGGCCTTCGAGGAGGCGCTCGGCGCCACCGTCACGGATGAGCTTGACCTTTACGCGGAACGTCAGGCACGCTCGCTGGAGGCGGCGATCGATCTGCTCGGGCTTTCGGGCCTGCGCCTGAGCAACGTTGCCTGATATCCGCGAACGGAGCTCTCCGATGCTGAATGATCCGCGCTCTCACGGCCTCTGGGAAAAGACCGCGCCGCAGCCGCCGGCAACGGTGCCGCTTTCGGGCTCGGTGACCGCCGATATCGTCGTGGTCGGCGGCGGCTATACCGGGCTGTCTTCCAGCCTGCATCTGGCGGAAGCCGGCAAGTCGGTGGTGCTGCTCGAGGCCAACGAGGTTGGCTTCGGTGGCGCGGGGCGCAATGTCGGGCTGATCAATGCCGGCATGTGGGTGATGCCCGATGATCTGCCTGGCGTGCTCGGCCCCGTCTATGGCGAGCGCCTGCTCGACCTGCTCGGCAATGCGCCGAAGCTGGTGATGGAGCTGATCGACAAGCACAAGATTGCTTGCGAGCTCGAACGCAACGGCACGTTGCATGTCGCCGTCGGCGCCGATGGCCTCAAGGAAATTACCGATCGCGCCAGCCAGTGGGCTGCGCGGGGTGCCGATGTCCGATTGCTCGACGCCGCCGAGACGGCGCGCCGCGTGGGTAGCAGCGCCTATACCGGATCGCTGCTCGACATGCGCGCCGGCACGCTGCAGCCGCTCGCCTATGCGCGCGGGCTCGCGCATGCCGCCGTCAAGGCCGGCGTTGCGCTGCATACGTCGAGCCCCGTCATCACCACCGAGAAAAACGGCAAGCGCTGGACGGTGAAGACGGCGAAGGGTTCGGTGACCGCCGACTGGATCATTGTCGCGACGGACGCCTACAGCACCGGCCCCTGGGAGCAGGTGCGCAACGAGCAGGTGCATCTGCCCTACTTCAACCTCGCGACCCGGCCGCTCGGCGACAATCTGCGCAAGTCGATCCTTGCTGGCCGCGAGGGCGTCTGGGACACCAAGGAAATCCTGTCCTCCTACCGCATGGACCAGGCCGGCCGGCTGGTGTTCGGCAGCGTGGGTGCGCTGCGCAATACCGGGCTTTCCGTCCACAAGGGCTGGGCGCGACGCGCGTTGAAGAAGCTGTTCCCGCAGCTTGGGGATGTCGAGTTCGAATGCGAGTGGTACGGCAAAATCGGCATGACCGACAATGCGCTGCCACGCTTTCACAAGTTCGCCGATAATGTCGTCGGCTTTTCCGGCTATAATGGCCGGGGGATCGCGCCGGGAACGGTGTTCGGCCGCACGCTTGCCCGCCATATCCTGGGCGAGATCAGCGAGGCCGAGTTGCCGCTGCCGCTGACGGAGCCCGCCGAGCCGCGCTTCCGCGCCGCCAAGGAACTATGGTACGAAGCCGGCGCTCAGGTCGCCCACTTCGCCGATGCCCGCTTTTAAGAACAATAAGGTTGGAACCACGACAATGACCATCGAAACGCTCGATCTCGCCACCGAAACCAAGACCCTGCTTGCCAAGCTCGGCGTCAGCGCCGACCGCTTCACCGGCGGCACGCTGCGGGTGACGTCGCCCGTGACGGGCAAGGAAATCGGCGCGCTGAAGGAAGTGTCCGTCGCCGATGCCAAGACCGCGATCGACAACGCCCACAAGGCGTTTCTCGAATGGCGCGCCGTTCCGGCGCCTAAGCGTGGCGAGCTTGTGCGCCTGCTCGGCGAGGAGCTGCGCGCGGCCAAGGCCGAGCTCGGTCGGCTGGTGTCGATCGAGGTCGGCAAGATCACCTCCGAAGGCCTCGGCGAAGTGCAGGAAATGATCGACATCTGCGATTTCGCCGTCGGCCTGTCGCGCCAGCTCTACGGCCTGACGATCGCCACCGAGCGTTCCGAGCACCGGATGATGGAAAGCTGGCACCCGCTCGGCGTCGCCGGCATCATCTCGGCCTTCAACTTCCCCGTCGCCGTCTGGTCTTGGAATGCGGCGCTGGCGCTGGTCTGCGGCAATTCCACCGTCTGGAAGCCGTCGGAAAAGACCCCGCTGACCGCACTTGCCACGCAGGCGCTGTTCGAAAAGGCGCTGAAGCGCTTCGTCGCCGAAGGCGGCACGGCGCCGGCCAATCTCTCGACGCTGCTGATCGGCGGCCGCGATGTCGGCGAAGCGCTGGTCGATCATCCGAAGGTGCCGCTGGTTTCGGCCACCGGCTCGACTGCCATGGGCCGCGCCGTCGGTCCGCGCCTGTCGCAGCGCTTTGCCCGCGCCATCCTCGAGCTCGGCGGCAACAACGCCGCGATCATCTGCCCGACGGCCGATCTCGACCTGACGCTGCGCGGCGTCGCCTTCTCGGCCATGGGCACCGCCGGCCAGCGCTGCACCACGCTGCGCCGCCTGTTCGTGCATGAGAGCGTCTACGACGCGCTGGTTCCGCGCCTGCAGAAGGCCTACGGCTCCGTCAGCATCGGCAATCCGCTGGAAGCAGGCACGCTTGTGGGACCGCTGATCGACAGCCAGGCCTACAGCAACATGCAGTCGGCGCTGGAGCAGGCAAAGGCGGCGGGCGGCAAGGTCACCGGCGGCGAGCGTGTCGAAAACGGTGCCTCCGATGCCTTCTACGTGCGCCCTGCGCTGGTCGAGATGCCGGCACAAACAGGCCCGGTCGAGAACGAAACCTTCGCGCCGATCCTCTACGTCATGAAGTACAGCGATTTCGACGCGGTTCTCGAAGATCACAATGCCGTGCCGCAGGGCCTGTCGTCGTCGATCTTCACCAATGACATGCGCGAAGCCGAAACCTTCGTCTCGGCGCGCGGGTCGGATTGCGGTATCGCCAACGTCAACCTCGGCCCTTCGGGTGCCGAGATCGGCGGCGCGTTTGGCGGCGAGAAGGAAACCGGCGGCGGCCGCGAGTCGGGCTCCGACGCATGGCGCGCCTACATGCGCCGCACCACCAACACGATCAACTACGGCAAGACACTGCCTCTGGCGCAGGGCGTGAAGTTCGACGTCGAATAAGCGTCTGACGGCTGTGATGATTAGGGGCGGCAGCGCGATGGCGTTGCCGCCCTTTTTTGCTGCCGGCTAGAATCATTCTAAGTATTTTCCAATTATTTCAAGCCTTTGTGATGGCCCACGGGTCGCCTAAACTTGAAATCGACTGCCAAGGAAAATATACCGCTGCAATATCATGGATATCGCAGATGACATGCCATGGAGGGCATCATGACCGTCTCCCTTAATCGCCTCTCGCAGGCCGCCGCGTTCGGCGCCATGCTTCTTGCCGCGACATCGCTCTCTTCGGGCGCCAAGGCGCAGGAGGAAGAGTCCGAAGGGATCGTCGTCTACAACGCCCAGCACCAGAGCCTCGGCCAGGAATGGGTGGACGCCTTCACCAAGGAAACCGGCATCAAGGTGACGATGCGCCAGGGCAGCGACATGCAGTTCGCCAACCAGATCATCCAGGAAGACGAGGCGTCGCCCGCCGACGTGTTCCTCACCGAGAATTCGCCGGCAATGACCTTGGTCGATGCCGCCGGCCTGTTTGCGCTGATCGACAAGGCAACGCTCGACCAGCTGCCGGAAGAGTTCCGTCCGAAGGATGGCATGTGGGCCGGTATCGCGGCGCGTTCCACGGTGTTTGCCTATGACAAGACCAAGCTCACCGAGGACAAGCTGCCGAAGTCGATGATGGATCTCGCTGATCCGGCCTGGAAAGGCCGCTGGGGTGCTGCCCCTGTCGGCGCCGATTTCCAGGCTATCGTCAGCGCGTTGCTGCAGCTGAAGGGCGAGGAGGCGACGGCAGCCTGGCTGAAGGCGCTGAAGGAAAACGCGACCTCCTACAAGAGCAACACGGTTGCCATGAAGGCGGTCAATGCGGGCGAGGTCGAAGGCGCGATCATCTATCATTACTACTGGTTCGGCGATCAGGCGGCGACGGCTGAAAACAGCAAGAACGTCGCACTGCACTACTTCAAGAACCAGGATCCGGGCGCCTTCGTCAGCCTATCGGGCGGCGGCATCCTGAAGTCGAGCCAGCACCAGAAGGAGGCGCAGGCCTTCCTGAAGTTCATCACCGGCAAGGCTGGCCAGGCGATCCTGAAGAACGGCACCTCCTATGAGTACGCCGTCGGCAAGGGTGCTGCCTCCAACGACAAGCTGGTGCCGATGGCCGACCTGCAGGCGCCAGCGGTCGATGCCTCGCAGCTCAACAGCAAGAAGGTGGTCGAGATGATCACCGCCGCTGGCCTGATCTAACGGCTGCAGCGGGCAGCCAGGGCAAAACTGTTGCTTTTGCCTCAAGAAAACTTTAGGCCATGACGATACACGGCAACCGTCTGTCAAAGACGGTTGCCTTCCTTTTTCAGCGTGTCAAAGGCGCGGCCTTGCTGCAGGACAACAGATTGCTTGCTTCCGATATGCCGGCGACGCGGCCAGCGGCAGGACTGGCGCGACCGCGCCGGGGCATGCCTTATGCGCCCGTCGTGCTTTTCGCCGCAATCGTCGCGCTGTTCAGCCTCGTTCCCCTCGGCTTCATCGGCTGGATCACCATCGATGTCGGCTGGGAAACGGTGAAGCAGCTGGTGTTTCGCCCGCGCGTCGGCGATCTCCTCGTCAATACCGTCGCTCTCGAAGTCATCACCGTGCCGCTGTCGATCGTGCTGGCGGTGACGCTCGCCTGGATCGCCGAGCGCACCGATGTTCCCTTCGCACGCCTCTGGGCCTGGCTTGCGGTGGCGCCGCTCGCCGTGCCGGCCTTCGTGCATTCCTACGCCTGGGTCAGCCTTGTGCCGGGGATGCGCGGACTACAGAGCGGCGTCTTCGTCTCGGTGCTGGCATACTACCCGTTCCTCTATCTTCCCGTCGCAGCGGCCCTGCGCCGGCTCGATCCCGCTATCGAGGATGCGGCCGCCTCGCTCGGGCTTGGGCCCTGGGCGGTGTTCTTCCGCACCATCCTGCCGCAGCTTCGGCTCGCCATCTGCGGCGGCTCGCTTTTGATCGCGCTGCACCTGCTGTCGGAATACGGGCTCTTCGTGATGATCCGCTTCGACACGTTTGCGACCGCGATCGTCGACCAGTTCCAGTCGGCCTATAACAGCCCGGCCGCCAATATGCTCGGCGGGGTGCTGGTCGCCTGCTGCCTGCTTCTGCTTGCCATCGAGGTGCTCGTGCGCGGCAACGAGCGTTATGCCCGCGTCGGTTCCGGCTCGGCGCGCCCGGCCGATCGCCGCCGTCTCGGCTGGTTCGCGGTGCCGGCCGTGCTCCTGCCCGTCATCGTCGCGGCGCTGACGCTCGGGGTTCCCTTCGTGACGCTGGTGCGCTGGCTCTATCTCGGCGGCGCCGGCATCTGGCGCGTCGAAGTCGGCAATGCCTTCGTGCAGTCGATCGTGCTGGCGTTCGCCGGCGGTATCCTGGCGACGATCGCCGCCGCTCCTATGGCGTGGTTGTCGGTGCGCGCGCCGGGCCGCGTGCAGCGCATTCTCGAGGCCTGCCACTATTATGTCGGCTCGCTGCCGGGTGTGGTCGTGGCGCTGGCGCTGGTGACGATCACCGTGCGCTTGGTGCTGCCGCTCTACCAGACATTCGCGACGCTGCTGCTCGCCTATATCCTGCTCTTCCTGCCGCGCGCCATGGTCGGTCTTCGCGCCAGCATCGCGCAGGCGCCGGTGGAATTGGAGCGCGCCGCGATGGCGCTTGGGCGTACGCCCGGCCAGGCGGTGCGGCAGATCACCATGCGGCTTGCAGCGCCGGGTGCGGCGGCCAGCATCGCGCTGGTGGCGCTCGGGATCACCAACGAGCTGACGGCGACGCTGATGCTCTCGCCCAACGGCGTCGAGACGCTGGCGACGAAATTCTGGTCGCTGACCAGCGAGATCGATTATGTCGCCGCGGCGCCTTACGCCTTCATGATGGTCGTGCTGTCGCTGCCGCTGACCCTTCTTCTTCATGCTCAATCAAAACGGACTGCCGGACAATGACGCTGCTTACGATCGAAGGTGCCAGCAAGCGTTACGGTCAGGTGCAGGCGCTCGATAACATCTCGCTGGAGGTGACGGCGGGCAGCCGTACCGCCGTGGTCGGCCCTTCCGGCTCCGGCAAG
>NZ_DDHH01000194.1:0-306 GCF_002338015.1 Rhizobium sp. UBA1881 | reverse complement strand
GGCTCCGGCAAGACCACGCTCCTGCGCATCATCGCCGGCTTCGAGCAGCCCGATCAGGGCCGCGTCACGCTCAATGGCGAATTGCTGGCCGATGGGCCGGCGGCGGTGCCGGCGCACAAGCGCGGCATCGGCATTGTCTCACAGGAAGGCGCGCTGTTTCCGCATCTCGACGTCGCCGGCAATATCGGCTTCGGCATCGCCCGTGGCGCGACCGACCGAGACAAGCGGGTGCTGGACCTGCTCGACATGGTCGAGCTCGACCGCGGCATGCTCACGCGCCGCCCACACCAGCTCTCCGGCGGCCAG
>NZ_DDHH01000155.1:0-3054 GCF_002338015.1 Rhizobium sp. UBA1881 | reverse complement strand
CGCTTCCGGCACGGCCGCACCTGCTGCCGCAGCATCCGCGACGCCGCCCGCCGCCGGCCAGACCGCGCCTGCCGGCTCCAGCGAAAAGATGTTCCTCTACGAAGAGCGTATCGGCCAGAGCTCGCCGACGGCGATCCAGGGTTCGATCGTCTGGAGCCTGCACCATGAGGCCGGCGCCGATGGCAAGCAGGAAGCTTCCGTCCAGGGCACGCTGACGGTGCCCGAGCGGAACCTCACGGCGCAGATCAACTTCAAGCGCAACTCCGATCCGTCGCTTCCGGCCAGCCACATCGTCGAAATGGTGTTCTCGCTGCCGGCGAACTTCGAAGGTGGCGCGATCGACAGCGTTCAGCGCATTTCGATGAAGCGGACCGAGCAGGATCGCGGTGATCCGCTTGTCGCGGTGCCCGCGAAGATCACCGACGACTTCCACATGATCGCGCTCAACGATTACCCGGATGCGCGCAAGGCCAACCTCGACCTTCTGTCTACGCGCGACTGGATCGATATTCCGATCACCTACCGCAATGGCCGCCGCGCGCTTCTGACCATGCAGAAAGGCCCGACCGGCGTCGAAGCCTTCAACGCCGCGATCCGCGAATGGAACGCAGCCGGCGACGTCTCGACCAGCCAGTAAGGGCGGTCGTCCAGACTGAACAAATACAGGAAAGGGCAGGTCGCAAGACTTGCCCTTTTTGACGAGATCGGCCCGCTTCGTTGCCGGGCTTTCTGGATTTGGAGTTTGGATAAGATGACCGCTGCAAGCCGCCCGGATCTGAGCGATATCAACCTCGACGACTGGGTGGAGCGCAGGCTTCCCAGAGCATGGAGACCCTACACGCGTCTGGCGCGGCTGGATCGTCCCGTCGGCATATGGCTCACGCTTTTCCCATGCTGGGCGGCGCTCATTCAGGCGTCGCACGGTTTCCCCGATATTCGGGAGTTGTTGATATTTTCGCTCGGCGCCCTGCTGATGAGAAGCGCCGGGTCCACCGTCAATGATATCGCCGATCGCAAGTTTGACGGCCATGTCGAGCGGACGCGCTTCCGGCCCCTGGCAAATGGCCAGATTGGTATCCTGCAGGCGCTGAGCTTTCTGGTCGTTCAGCTTGCGCTGGCTGCGTCGCTGCTGTTCTTCCTTTCGCCCTACACTCGGCTGGTCGCGATCTGTGTCGTTCCGCTCGTCTTCATCTATCCGCTCTGCAAGCGCTTCACGCACTGGCCACAGGCCGTTCTTGGCGCGGCGTTCAACTGGGGCATGCTGATGGCCTGGGCGGAGGTCGCCGGACACATCCCGCTTGGGGCCATCCTGATGTGGAGCGGGGCGATTGCATGGCAGATCGGCTACGACACGGTCTATGCCTATGTCGACGTCAAGGATGACACCCGGCTTGGGCTGAAATCGACAGCGATCCTGTTTGGCCGGCATGGCAAGGCGATCATTGGCGTCTTCTACGGCCTGGCCGTTGGCGCATGGGCACTTGGTGGTTGGCTGCTCGGGATGTCGCTGCCTTACATGCTCGGAATTCTGGTGATTGCCGCCCATCTTGCGTGGCAAACCGGGCGGATCGACCTTGTTCGCCCGGAGGTGAACTATCGGCTGTTCCTGGCGAATATCCTGACGGGCTTGCTGCTGGCGGGCGCGGCAGTGCTGGGAACCCTGTAAACGAAAAGGGCGGGTCGTGAGACCCGCCCTTTGTCTTTTGGGGATTGGTTCGCTTATGCCGTCGCTTCGACGACGCGGACGGCCTTGGCGCGGTCGAGCGCGTCCTTGCGGACGGCGTCCTGGACCTTTTCGAAGGCGCGGACCTCGATCTGGCGCACGCGTTCGCGGCTAATGTCGAATTCGCTCGACAGATCTTCCAGCGTTACCGGATCTTCGGAGAGGCGGCGTGCCTCGAAGATGCGGCGTTCGCGGTCGTTCAGAACGCTCATCGCCTTGGCCAGCATGCGCCGACGGGTGTCGAGTTCGTCCTGCTCGATCAGCACGTCTTCCTGGCTGTCATGATCGTCGACGAGCCAATCCTGCCACTGGCCGCTGTCGCCTTCCGACGCCTTGATCGGCGCGTTGAGCGATGCGTCGCCGGACAGGCGACGGTTCATCGAGATCACTTCTTCCTCGGAGACGCGCAGCTTGGTTGCGATCTCGGCCACGTGTTCCGGCTTCAGGTCACCTTCGTCGATGGCCTGGATACGGCCCTTCAGGCGACGCAGATTGAAGAACAGACGCTTCTGGTTGGCGGTGGTGCCCATCTTCACGAGCGACCAGGACCGCAGGATGTATTCCTGGATCGAGGCCTTGATCCACCACATGGCATAAGTTGCCAGCCGGAAACCGCGTTCCGGATCGAACTTCTTGACGGCCTGCATCAGGCCGACATTGCCTTCCGACACGACTTCGCCGATCGGCAGGCCGTAGCCGCGATAACCCATGGCGATCTTCGCAACAAGACGCAGGTGGCTGGTGACGAGACGATGCGCAGCCTCGCGATCGCCGTGTTCGGAATACCGCTTTGCCAGCATGTATTCTTCCTGCGGCTCCAACATCGGGAACTTGCGGATTTCGTCGAGATAACGGTTGAGACCGGCTTCGCCGGCGGTAATGGACGGCAAACTGCTTCGGGCCATTCTTGCACCCTCCTATCTGAATTCCGATCCCCGCTTGGACGCGTCCCTGCGTCTTGAAGGCGAACCGGGAACGTGCGGCTTTGTCAAAGCCCGCACGAAGTCAGTGTAGAGATAAGTGTGGCGAAACCGTAGTTCAAGGCTCAGGCCCGCTTCACGATGCCGTTACAGCTCGGCATTGCGCAAGGCATCGACCAGCGCCACCATATCATAGGGCAGCGGAACCTCGAAACGCATGAGTTCGCCGCTGCGCGGATGCTCGAACTGCAGCATGTAGGCATGCAGCGCCTGGCGGCCGAAACTGTTGACTGCCTTCTTGGCCGCATCCGGCAGAAGATTGGCCTTGGTCTTGAAGCCGGCGCCATAGACGGTATCGCCGAGGAGCGGATGGCCGATATGGGCCATGTGGACGCGGATCTGGTGGGTGCG
>NZ_DDHH01000192.1:0-58295 GCF_002338015.1 Rhizobium sp. UBA1881 | reverse complement strand
GTCGTCACCATCATGGGTCACGTCGACCACGGCAAGACCTCGCTGCTCGACGCCATCCGTCAGGCAAACGTCGTCTCGGGCGAAGCCGGTGGCATCACCCAGCACATCGGTGCCTATCAGGTCGAACAGAACGGCCAGAAGATCACCTTCATCGACACCCCCGGCCACGCCGCCTTCACGGCCATGCGTGCCCGTGGTGCGCAGGCAACCGACATCGCGATCCTCGTGGTCGCGGCCGACGACAGCGTCATGCCGCAGACGATCGAATCCATCAGCCACGCCAAGGCGGCTGGTGTTCCGATCATCGTGGCGATCAACAAGATCGACAAGCACGAAGCCAACCCGGACAAGGTCCGTCAGCAGCTTCTGCAGCACGAAGTCTTCGTTGAATCGCTCGGCGGTGAAGTGCTCGACGTCGAAGTGTCGGCGAAGAACAAGACCAACCTCGACAAGCTGCTCGAAGCCGTTCTGCTGCAGGCCGAAATCCTCGACCTCAAGGCCGACCCGACGCGTACTGCCGAAGGTATCGTCATCGAAGCCCAGCTCGACCGTGGTCGTGGTGCGGTTGCGACCGTCCTCGTCCAGAAGGGCACGCTGAAGCCCGGCCAGATCATCGTTGCCGGCGATCAGTGGGGCCGCGTTCGCGCGCTCGTCACCGACAAGGGCGACCACGTCAAGGAAGCGGGTCCGGCCATGCCGGTCGAAGTGCTCGGCCTGTCCGGCACGCCTGCTGCGGGTGACAAGTTCGCCGTCGTCGAAAACGAGAGCCGTGCGCGCGAGATTTCCGAATATCGCCAGCGTCTGGCCCGCGACAAGGCGGTTGCCCGCCAGACCGGCCAGCGCGGTTCGCTCGAACAGATGATGAGCAAGCTGCAGAACACCGGCTTCAAGGAATTCCCGCTGCTCATCAAGGGCGACGTGCAGGGTTCCATCGAAGCGATCATCGGTGCTCTCGACAAGCTCGGCACCGACGAAGTGCGGGCCCGTATCGTCCATTCGGGCGCCGGTGCCATCACCGAATCGGATCTGGCGCTTGCCGAATCCTCCGACGCCGCGATCATCGGCTTCAACGTTCGTGCCAACGCACAGGCGCGTGTCGCTGCTGAACGCGCAGGTATCGAGATCCGCTACTACAACATCATCTACGATCTGGTGGATGACGTTAAGGCAGCGATGTCGGGTCTGCTCACGCCGGAGCGCCGCGAAACCTTCCTCGGCAATGCCGAGATCCTCGAGGTGTTCAACATCACCAAGACCGGCAAGGTCGCGGGTTGCCGCGTTACCGAAGGCAAGGTCGAACGTGGTGCTGGCGTCCGCCTCATCCGCGACAACGTTGTCATCCACGAAGGCAAGCTCAAGACGCTCAAGCGCTTCAAGGACGAAGTCTCGGAAGTTCCGGTCGGTCAGGAATGCGGTATGGCCTTCGAGAACTACGAAGACATCCGCGCGGGCGATGTCATCGAATGCTTCCGCGTCGAGCATATCACCCGTACGCTCTGATCGTGCGAGACTAGAGTTGTGGACGGGCGCCGGATCATATGAGGCCGGCGCCCGAACCTTTTGAGGCCCCGGACTTTTGAGGCCCCAGATTTTTGAGGCAAAGAACAATGGCAACAAAAACCTCGACAGCACAGTCGCAGCGCATGCTGCGCGTCGGCGAGCAGGTGCGCGCCGCGATCACCCAGGTCCTGCAGCGCGGCGAAGTGCGCGACGACCTCCTGGAAAAGACCGTCATTTCCGTGTCCGAAGTGCGCATGTCGACCGACCTCAAGGTCGCGACCGCCTTCATCACGCCGCTCGGCGTGTCGGATCACGAGACGGTCATCACGGCGCTCAACCACCACGCCAAATTCATCCGCGGCCGTCTCGGCCCGCATCTCCGGCAGATGAAATTCATGCCCGAGATCCGCTTCCGCGACGATACGAGCTTCGACAATTACAAGAAGATCGACGAGCTGCTGCGCTCGCCCGAGGTCATGCGCGACCTTGAGGACGGCGATACCGACGAAAAGTAACAGAAGAGCCTTATGTCCAAACCACGCAAGCCCAAAGGCCGCCCGATCTCGGGCTGGCTTATCCTTGACAAGCCCGTCGACTTCGGCTCGACCGAAGCCGTCTCCAAGATCAAGTGGCTGTTCAAGGCGCAGAAATGCGGCCACGCCGGTACGCTCGATCCGCTGGCTTCGGGCATGCTGCCGATCGCGCTTGGCGACGCGACCAAGACCGTTCCCTACGTCATGGACGGCCGCAAGATCTACGAATTCACCGTGACCTGGGGCGAACAGCGCTCGACCGATGATCTCGAGGGCGAGGTTATCGAGAGCTCCGACAAGCGTCCGACGGAAGACGAGATCCTGGCGTTGCTGCCGAATTACACCGGCGTGATCAGCCAGGTCCCGCCGCAGTTCTCCGCGATCAAGATCGCCGGCGAGCGCGCCTATGACCTTGCCCGCGAGGGTGAGACGGTCGAAATCCCGTCGCGTGAGGTCGAGATCTATCGCCTGACGCTGCTCGAATGCGAGAATGAGAACACCGCGCACTTCGAAGTCGAGTGCGGCAAGGGCACCTATGTCCGCGCGCTCGCTCGCGATTTCGGCCGTGATCTCGGCTGCTTCGGCCACATCTCCGGCCTGCGCCGCAGCTTCGTTGCACCGTTTGCCGAGGATACGATGATCCCGCTCGCCGAGCTCGTCGCACTGGAAGACATTCAGGATGACGAAGAACGCCTGGCGGCACTCGATGCGCTTCTGATCGACACCAGCGAAGCGCTCTCCTCACTGCCGCATCTGATCGTCAACGACGACCAGGCCCACCGCCTGAAGATGGGCAACCCCATCCTGGTGCGCGGCCGCGATGCGCCGGTGGAAGAAAGCGAAGCCTATGCCACGGCCCGCGGCAAGCTGATCGCCATCGGCGAAATCGGCCAGGGCGAGTTCCGCCCCAAGCGCGTCTTCGGCTGATGTTTTGAACCCGGCGCCGACGCGCCGGGCACGCCTCTTCCCTTTGCTGCCTGAATGGTTTATAGGCAGCGCCAGCATCAGGCATTGCTTGAATGCATTCGCGGCCAAAGCTGGACGACATCCCGGCTTTTGGCGACCTTATCTCCTCTCATCGAAAGGAACATCCGATGTCGATTACTGCTGAGCGCAAGACGGCACTTATCAAGGAATACGCAACGTTCGAAGGCGACACCGGTTCGCCCGAAGTTCAGGTTGCGATCCTCACCGAGCGCATCAACAACCTCACGGAACACTTCAAGGGCCACAAGAAGGATAACCATTCCCGCCGTGGCCTGCTGACGATGGTTTCCAGCCGCCGCTCGCTTCTTGACTACCTCAAGAAGAAGAACGAAGGCCGTTACACCAAGCTGATCACCAGCCTGGGTATCCGCCGCTAAGGCTTTGCCGGCGGGCGCTCCTTATGGACGCCCGCCGCATTTGTTTCCGGGGAACGTTTCTCCGACACCGCAAGACGCCGCAGGCGTTTGCGGGACTGCCCGCGGACCCGGATGGGCCGGATCCGCAAAACCAACCGTTGACCTGTCATGGGGCAGGATTGCCGGATGCTTTCGGCCAAGGCGCACACCTTGGCCCGATTTTCTCGACGAGGAAATCGAGACCGCAAAGCCTCCCGTTGTCTTGCCCATGATGCGTCATCAACAATTGCGGTCGTCTGCGCCGTGCCTCAGGGCCAATGGCGCGCCTCCGCATTGAAGGACAAGACATATGTTCGACACTCATTCCGTGGAAATCGAGTGGGCAGGCCGCCCGCTGAAGCTCGAAACCGGCAAGATCGCCCGTCAGGCTGACGGCGCCGTTCTCGCGACCTACGGCGAAACCGTGGTTCTCGCCACCGTCGTTTCCGCCAAGGCGCCGAAGCCTGGCCAGGACTTCTTTCCGCTGACCGTCAACTACCAGGAAAAGACCTACGCAGCCGGCAAGATCCCCGGCGGCTATTTCAAGCGCGAAGGCCGTCCGTCGGAAAACGAAACGCTGGTTTCGCGCCTGATCGACCGCCCGATCCGCCCGCTCTTCCCTGAAGGCTACAAGAACGACACGCAGGTCGTCGTCACCGTTGTCCAGCACGATCTGGAAAACAACCCGGACGTTCTGTCGATGGTTGCCGCTTCGGCTGCTCTGACGCTCTCTGGCGTTCCCTTCATGGGCCCGGTCGGCGGCGCACGCGTCGGCTACATCAACGGCGAATACGTCCTGAACCCGCATCTCGACGAGATGGACGAGTCGATCCTCGACCTCGTTGTCGCCGGTACGCACGACGCCGTTCTGATGGTTGAATCCGAAGCCAAGGAACTGAACGAAGAAGTCATGCTCGGCGCCGTCATGTTCGGCCATAAGGGCTTCCAGCCGGTTCTCGACGCGATCATCAAGCTCGCCGAAGTGGCTGCCAAGGAGCCGCGCGACTTCCAGCCGGAAGACTTCTCCGAACTCGAAGCCGAAATGCTGAAGCACTTCGAAGCCGAGCTGCGCACCGCCTACAAGAACACGCAGAAGGCTGAACGCTACGCTGCCGTCGACGCCGTCAAGGCGAAGGTCAAGGCGCACTTCTTCCCTGAGGGCGAAGAGCCGAAGTACACCGCCGAAGTCATCGGCGCGATCTTCAAGCACCTGCAGGCCAAGATCGTTCGTTGGAACATCCTCGACACCAAGAGCCGCATCGACGGCCGCGACCTCGAGACCGTTCGCCCGATCGTATCGGAAGTCGGCCTCCTGCCGCGCACCCACGGTTCTGCTCTCTTCACCCGCGGTGAAACGCAGGCGATCGTCGTTGCCACGCTCGGCACCGGCGAAGACGAACAGTACGTTGACTCGCTCACGGGCATGTACAAGGAGCGCTTCCTGCTCCATTACAACTTCCCTCCCTACTCCGTTGGCGAAACCGGCCGCATGGGTTCGCCTGGCCGTCGCGAAATCGGTCACGGCAAGCTCGCATGGCGCGCTATCCGCCCGATGCTTCCTTCGGCTGAACAGTTCCCCTACACGCTGCGCGTCGTCTCTGAGATCACCGAGTCCAACGGCTCGTCCTCGATGGCAACCGTCTGCGGCACCTCGCTCGCTTTGATGGACGCAGGCGTTCCTTTGGCTAAGCCGGTTGCCGGTATCGCCATGGGCCTGATCCTCGAAGGTGACCGCTTCGCCGTTCTCTCCGACATCCTCGGCGACGAAGACCACCTCGGCGACATGGACTTCAAGGTTGCAGGTACTGCCGACGGCATCACCTCGCTGCAGATGGACATCAAGATCGCCGGTATCACCGAAGAGATCATGAAGGTCGCTCTCGGCCAGGCACAGGGCGGTCGCACGCACATCCTCGGCGAAATGTCGAAGGCGATCTCCGAAGGCCGTTCGCAGCTCGGCGAATTCGCTCCGCGCATCGAAGTCATGAACATCCCGGTCGACAAGATCCGTGAAGTCATCGGCTCCGGCGGCAAGGTCATCCGCGAAATCGTCGAAAAGACCGGCGCGAAGATCAACATCGAAGACGACGGCACCGTGAAGATCGCATCTTCCTCGGGCAAGGAAATCGAAGCGGCCCGCAAGTGGATCCACTCGATCGTTGCCGAGCCTGAAATCGGCGTGATCTACGAAGGTACGGTTGTAAAGACCGCCGACTTCGGCGCCTTCGTCAACTTCTTCGGCGCCCGCGACGGCCTCGTCCATATCTCGCAGCTCGCTTCCGAGCGTGTTGCCAAGACCCAGGACGTCGTCAAGGAAGGCCAGAAGGTTTGGGTCAAGCTCCTCGGCTTCGACGAGCGCGGCAAGGTCCGCCTGTCGATGAAGGTTGTCGACCAGGCAACCGGCCAGGAAATCCCTGCCGACAAGAAGAAGGAAGAAGCAGCCGAGTAAGCTGCGCCTTCCGAAGACTTCATGGGCGCGGGAATCTTCTCGCGCCCTTTTTCTATTCAGGATCGAGATAAAACGATGAGCAGCGAGACGCTGAAGACACTGTTCCACCCCTTTGTAAGCGGCACCGTCGAGGCGCCCGGCGAGGGCGAGCGCGTGCTCTTCCTCGGCGCCGAGGCTGGCTTCGCCCTGCCGCAGGGCTTTGCCGCCGCGCTGAGCGCCGTACAGGGCTTCCGTCCGCTGTACCGCCAGCTCATCGCCCAGCGCATCGAAACCACGCCTGAGGTCGAAGGCGAGGACTACGATGCCGTTCTGGTTCTCTGCAACAAGCACAAGGGCGAGAACGAGGCGAATATCGCCGAAGCACTCACCCGCGTGAAGATGGGCGGCCTCGTCGTCGTCGCCGGCGGCAAGGAAGACGGTATCCAGCCGCTGCGCAAGCGCATGGAAGCCTTCGGCCTGTCGCTCGAGCACATGCCGAAATACCACGGCGTTGCTTTCTGGTTCGGCGCGCCCGCCGATCCGTCCGAAATCATCGCCAAGTTCGCCAAGCCGGCTGTGCGCGTCGACGGCCGCTTCGAGGCTGCCGCCGGCATGTTCTCGCACGACCGCATCGACGATGGCTCGGAACTGCTGGCCTCGCGCTTGCCAGTCGATTTCACCGGCGACGTCGCCGATTTCGGCGCCGGTTGGGGTTATCTCTCTGTCGAAATGGCGGAACGCTCCCCCGGTGTCAGCCGCCTCGACCTCTACGAGGCGAATTACGCCGCGCTGGAGGCCGCCAAGGCCAACATCGAGGAGAACTGCCCGAATGTACCGGCACGCTTCTTCTGGCACGATCTGGCGGGCGAGCCGGTCAAGGACAAGTACGACCTGATCATCATGAACCCGCCCTTCCACGAAAGCCACGCCGCCGAGCCGGCGCTCGGCCAGGCAATGATCAAGACGGCGGCATCCTCGCTCCGCTCCGGCGGCCGTCTCCTGCTGGTCGCCAACCGCGGCCTGCCCTACGAGCCGGTACTGGCGGCGAGCTTCCGCGAAAGCGGCGAAACCTGCCGCAACGCCCGCTTCAAGGTCTTGTGGGCGAAGAAATAAGGCCTAGGGGTATCTCGATCCGCATCGTCGCGTCCGAGGTCACCTTGCCCGCTTTAGAGCGTCATCATGAGACTGCCGTCCACCTTGAGCGGCAGCTTCTGCGTAATATCGTTCTGCTGAAGCAGCTTTCGCTCTTCCCCGAAGATACCATTGCGCATCGCGTCTCGGATTGCACGGGATCGGGATCTCTCGTACTCCTCAAGGTCTCCGCCAGCCCCTATGATCGGGACGTCTATCCCGAGGCGGATTGGGTCGCTTTCGTCTCAAGCGACGCTCCCGCCCTTACAGAACGGCTTCTCGAGCACGTGCCAGAAAATATCGGCGTCGTGTTCAAGGTGGCCAATGATGCCGACCGACGGCTCATTTCAACGCGCTACGCAACAGAACAGAGAGCCTGCTATCTATCTTACACCGGGCAGGGCAGCGTCGAGCGCGATATCGACGTGGCTGTCACCGTCGCAGCTGGAAACGCCGTTCTCGACACGCTTGACTAGCAAGGGCACGACCGCAGCTGGCTGCAAACCCTCCTCGATGCCGGTGAGGCTTTTGTCTGCATCCTCGGTGACCAGGACCGGCCGCAATCGCTTTGCTTCGTCTTCCGGAACTATGGGGCGGTCTGGGAGATTGGCGGCGTCTATACCGCCGAGAATTCGAGGGGCGAAGGTCTCGCGGGCAAAGTCGTCCGCACGGCCCTGGCCGAACTTGCCAAGAGAAACATGCTCCCGCGCTATCAAGTCAGCGCCGACAACAGCGCATCAATTCGCGTTGCCGAGAAGCTTGGCATGCAATGCTTCATGACGCTTACGCACCACCTGCGCTTGCCACGCACCTGACCGGAATCCGCGCCAGGAAGGCGCCTGACGCAAGCTCACTCCGCACCTCGGGACGTGCGCTGATCTCGTCGAAGGACGACGGTATCGGCAAAGCCTCGTCTTCCGCCGACAGCCGCAAAGCTTCGATCGCATTGGCGGTCAGATGATCCCCGACGTCTGCTGCCGAAAACACAGACGGCAGATCGGGAAAACTGACTCCGAAGGCGCTATCCGGCTCCTTGTGCACGAGCGCGAAGAAATATCTCATCATCGCTTTCCCTACTCGCCCAGCCTCGAAGGCTGGGCCTGTGTTGATCTGCGGGTCCGCAGAATAGTATCGAAAACGAAAAAGGCCATGCGCAATATAATGCGCATGGCCTTGCATTCGGTTCTGGCTGGCTGCCGCTTACTCGCCGTCGGCCTTGCGCAGCGTATCGAGCGCCGGCATCGAGGTGATGTTGAAGCCGGCGTCGACGAAGTGGATTTCGCCGGTCACGCCTGCCGCCATGTCGGAGAGCAGGTAGAGCGCCGAGTTGCCGACGTGATCGATCGTCACGGTCTTGCGCAGCGGCGAGTTCTGCTGGTTCCATGACAGGATGGCGCGGGCGTCCGAAATGCCGGCGCCGGCGAGCGTGCGGATCGGGCCGGCGGAGATCGCGTTGACGCGAATGCCGCGTGGGCCGTAATCGGCCGCCAGGTAGCGCACGGAGGCCTCGAGAGCGGCCTTGGCGACGCCCATGACGTTGTAGTTCGGGATGACGCGCGTCGAGCCGTTATAGGTCAGCGTCAGCATCGAGCCGCCTTCGTTCATCAAAGGCGCCAAACGCTTGGCGATCTCGGTGAACGAGAAACAGGAGATCACCATCGTGCGGCTGAAATTCTCGCGCGTGGTGTCGGCGTAGAGGCCCTTGAGCTCGTTCTTGTCGGAAAAGCCGATTGCGTGCACGACGAAATCGAGCGTGCCCCAGCGTTCCTCGATCGCGTCCACAGTGGCGTCGACGGAAGCGATATCCTCGACGTCACATGGCAGCACGAAGTCGGAGCCGACTTCGGCGGCAAGCGGCTTGACGCGCTTGCCCAGCGCATCGCCCTGGTAGGTGAAGGCAAGTTCCGCGCCCTGTGCCGCCAGCGCCTTGGAAATGCCCCAGGCGATGGAGTGGTTGTTCGCGACACCCATGATAAGCCCGCGCTTACCCTGCATGATTCCCGTCATGTTATTATCCGTTGTAGCGCTGGAAGACGAGCGTGGCGTTGGTGCCGCCGAAGCCGAAGGAGTTGGAAAGCGCGATGTCGATCTTGGCATCGTCGATGCGCTTGCGCACGATCGGCACGCCGTCGAACTCGGGGTCGAGCTCGGTGATATGAGCGCTTTCGCCGATGAAACCAGCCTGCATCATCAACAGCGAATAGATCGATTCCTGCACGCCGGCAGCGCCCAGCGAGTGGCCGGTCAGCGACTTCGTGGACTGGATGTGCGGGATCTTGTTGCCGAACACTTCGCGGATCGCGCCGATTTCCTTGCTGTCGCCGACGGGCGTCGAGGTGCCGTGCGTGTTGACGTAGTCGACATCGCCCTTCACCGTCGAGAGCGCCTGGCGCATGCAGCGGATCGCGCCTTCGCCCGACGGAGCGACCATGTCGTAGCCGTCGGAGGTGGCGCCGTAGCCGACGATTTCGGCGTAGATCTTGGCGCCGCGGGCCTTGGCGTGTTCCAGCTCTTCGAGAACCAGAACGCCGGCGCCGCCGGCGATCACGAAGCCGTCGCGGGTCGCGTCATAAGCGCGCGAGGCCGTCTCTGGCGTGTCGTTGTACTTCGAAGACATGGCGCCCATGGCGTCGAACAGGTTCGACATCGTCCAGTCGAGATCTTCGTGGCCGCCGGCGAACATGATGTCCTGCTTGCCCCACTGGATCATTTCCGCCGCGTTGCCGATGCAATGCGCCGACGTCGAGCAGGCAGACGAGATCGAGTAGTTGACGCCGTGGATCTTGAACCAGGTGGCGAGCGTGGCCGAGGCCGTCGAAGACATCGCCTTCGGCACGGCGAACGGGCCGATGCGCTTCGGGCTGTTGTTCTTGATGGTGATCTCGGCGGCTTCGATCAGCGTGCGCGTCGAAGGACCGCCCGAGCCCATGATGATGCCGGTGCGTTCGTTTTCGCTGTAGTCCTTTTCCTCAAGACCGGAATCGGCGAGCGCCTGCTTCATCGCGACGTGGTTCCACGCACCGCCCTGCGACAGGAAGCGCATGGCGCGGCGATCAACCAGGTCCGTCGGATCGAGCGAAGGGCGACCCCAGACCTGGCACTTGAAGCCGTGCTCGGCGAAATCGTTGGAAAAGGAAATGCCGGACTTGGCATCGCGCAGCGAAGCGGTGACCTCGGCGGCGTCATTGCCGATCGAGGAAACGACGCCCAGACCCGTGACAACTACCCGTCTCATGTGTTTCGACCTTTTCGTTTTTTCTAACTTGGAAAACCGGGCACGGATGCCCGGTGCAATCAGGCGTCTTTGTCCTTGGACAGGCCGACGCGCAGGTCGGAGGCCTGGTAGATGGTTTCGCCATCGGCCTTCAGCCAGCCGTCGGCGGTGCCGAGCACCAGGCGGCCGCGCATGACGCGCTTGAAGTCGATGCCGTATTCAAGCAGCTTCGTGGTCGGGCGGATCATGCCCTTGAACTTCACTTCACCCGTAGACAGCGCCATGCCGCGACCGGGCTCGCCGAGCCAGCCGAGGAAGAAGCCGGTCAGCTGCCACATGCCGTCGAGGCCGAGGCAGCCCGGCATGATCGGGTTGCCCTGGAAGTGGCAGGGGAAATACCAATCGTCAGGCTTCACATCGTATTCCGCGCGGATATAGCCCTTGTCGAAGGCGCCGCCGGTTTCGGAGATGTCGGTGATGCGGTGAACCATGAGCATTGGCGGCAGAGGAAGCTGCGCGTTGCCGGGGCCGAAAAGCTCGCCGCGGCCGCATGCCAGGATTTCCTCATAGTTGAAGCTGGATTGTTTCGTCGCCATGAAAACTCTAATTCCCCCCGCAACTAAGCTGATGGATGTGAACGTTTAATCCAAGTTCGACGGAAAATGAAGCATAAGCATGACTGAGCTTCACCCACGTCCAAGGACCGGCTGCGCGCCTTATTTGGTGGTCGCATACAGGAAGGCCAAGCCCCCGACCAGCACTAATTACGCGAAAAGCCCGATTTCGCGGCGCTTTGGCACCTGTTGTCCCCATTGAAACTATTGAAAGCCATTCGTGCAAAAGTTATATGGCTAATAGAAACATGATTGCGAGACGCTAGATTAGCGGGAGTTGTTGATGGCGGCTGAAGCCCCTCTTACCATTGAAGCAAGGTTGCGGGGCGCTGGCCTCAGGCCGACGCGCCAGCGCGTCGCGCTCGGCGACCTGCTCTTTGCAAAGGGCGATCGCCACCTGACCGTCGAGGAACTGCACGAAGAGGCTGTTGTCGCCGGCGTGCCTGTATCGCTCGCCACCGTCTACAACACGCTGCATCAGTTCACGGAAGCCGGCATGATCCGCGTTCTCGCGGTCGAAAGCGCCAAGACCTACTTCGACACCAATGTCTCCGATCACCACCACTTCTTCGTGGAAGGCGACAACGATGTGCTCGATATTCCAGTCAGCAACCTCACCATCGACAATCTGCCGGAGCCGCCGGAGGGCATGGAAATCGCCCATGTCGACGTGGTGATCCGCTTGCGTCCCAAGCGCTCCTGATCAGCACCTGATCCAGATCGATTTTCACATTACATCGTCAGGATGCCGCCCGGGCTTTGCCTTGTATGTCGGAAACGTCCAGCCGTAGTAAAGCGCGCCGCCGCGCACCGCGAATGCCGCAAGCACGCCTGCGGCCGATGCTGCATAAAGCGGCAGCCCGAATTCATTGGCGCCGGTGAAGATCGCCGCGCCGACCAGCGCCGCGCTGATGTAGATCTCCGGCCTCAGCAACACCGAGGGCTCGTTGGCGACAAGATCGCGCAACACGCCGCCGAAGGTCGCCGTCAGCATGCCAGTGACGATCGCGATGGTCGGCGAGCCGGTGGCGGCCAGCCCTTTTGCCGCGCCCATGGCGCAATAGGCCGACAGCCCGACGGCATCGAGCCAGATCAGCAGCCGGTAGCGCGATTCCACCATATGCGCGGTGAAGAACACCAAAACGCCGGCGGCACAGCAGACCAGGATATAGGTGGGGTTCAGAACCCAGAAGACCGGCACACGACCCAGGACGATGTCGCGCACCGTGCCGCCGCCGATGCCCGTGATGACCGCGAAGAACAGGAAGCCGATCAGATCGAGCTGCTTGCGCGAAGCGGCAAGCGCACCCGTTGCCGCAAACAGGGCAACGCCGGCATAGTCGAGATAGACGAATGGCGACATCGCGTGCTCCAATGGCGATCTTTCCCTCGAATAATCATGGCCGCAAGGGCGGCGCAAGGCGGATCAGCCAAACTCGCGAACCAATGCCGTCCTTATCCGACGAAAAGAGAACCTGTGAAAACGCTGCTGATCGCCTTGAACCTCGTTGCGGCCCTGGCCGTATCCACCGCGGCCTACGCCCAGCAGTCGCTGCTTCCCGATCCTGAGATTTACGAGAAGGATCATTTCAAGCAGCAATGCACCGAGGTCGAGTTCTCCGACGGCTTCGTCACCCATCAGGACATCAACAATGACGGGTTGGTCGACGTCGTCGTCAACGAGGGCGAAATGACCTGCGACGGCACCAAGGGCCCGCAGTGCGACGAGGATGGCTGCGTCTACAATTTCTATCTGCAGGTCGCCGAGGGCGGCTATTTCATGATCGCCACCGCCAAGACCTATGGCTACGATTTCGTGCAGCGCTTCGGCAACAAGGTGCTGGCCATGAAGATGCATCCGCGCTTCTGCGACCGTCCCGACAGCGATCCGAAGACAGATCCCTGCGTCATCACCACCCGCGTGCGCGGCACCAAGTTCGTCACCATCTCCAAGAAGTAACCGAGAACGGCCGGGCTCAGCGCGGATAGAGCTCCGAGGTGCGCCCGGCGAAGTAATATCCGACGAGGCCGAACCATTCGCGGATCGCCGTCGTCATGTTCTGCGCGTTCCGGTTTGGCTGGGTGAAATCGAGCGCCAGGTGCTCGTGGCCGTCTGTACGGTAATCCGTCGGCCATGGCGTCACGTCGATCCCGAGTTTGCGGAAGATCCCGACCGAGCGCGGCATGTGATAGCCCGAGGTTATCAGCAGGCAGTTGGAAAGCCCCTGGCTCGCGAGCAGGTCCTTGGTGTTGATGGCGTTTTCAAAGGTGGTCCGCGAGGTCGTCTCCTGGACCAGCCGCTCCTTCGCCACGCCGAACAGCGGGAAGAACCGCTCCGCCATGACCGCATCGCCCTCGTAGACACCAGACATCGACCCATCGCCGCCCGAGACGAGAATCCGCGACTGCGGATATTTCTGCGCCAGCCTCAGCGTCTCGATGAACCGGTCTCCGCCGGCATTCATCTCGATCCCGTGCCTGGACGTATTGACCTCGTTTTCGAAGCCGCCGCCAAGCACGATCATGCATGTGAGCTCAGCCGGATCCTGCGGCTTGGCGAAACGATCCTCCAGCCCTTGCAACAGATAATTGCCTGATGTCGTATAGAGCGTGAGGAAGAGCACCAGCGCAGCGCAGGCGGCCGCGAGCAGGCCGATGATGCGAAAGCGGATCAGTCCCGCAATCAGTGCGACGAGGACAAGCAGGAAAGCCAGCGACAGGGGCTGGCCGAAAATCCAGACGAGTTTCGAGAAGACAAACACGCGGGGGCCTCCGTTCCTGCATCGGTTCTGGAACGACGTCTAGCTGATTCGCGCTGACGATGGTGCGACGATCACTTCGCGCGCTGGACCGACGCGCGCGTGGCAGCCGACTGGTTGAACCGCCGCTGCAGCGGCTTCGGGATCAGCAGAGCGGCCAGCGCGATCAACATCGCGAAGGCGGCGACCACCCAAAGCGCTGAGGCACCCGCAACCTGCGTCAGCAGCGCGCCGACTATGGCGCCGAGCAGCATGCCGAGCCAGGGTACGATCTGGATCGTCCAGTCGAGCCGCCGATCGCTGATCAGAAAGCGGCCGATGCCGCGCCCGAAACGTGACAGCGCCCCGGTCACATAGGTGAGCCCGATCGGCAACCCCTCGATATGCTCCACCGCAGCGTTCACCATCCCCATGGAGGCGACGATCAAATAGAAACGGGGCAGCGCAAGGCCGGGCTCGCTCATCAGCGAGGCGCCTGCCAGCATCAGCCCGACGCAGCCAAGCACCACGAAAACCCGCCGCTCCGCGAAATGCGCAAGCACGATCCCGGCGGCATTGCTGAGCACGAAGACGGTGATCGCCGCAATCAGCACGGCCGCATGCCCGAAATTGCCTGCTCCAAGCGAAAGTGCGGCGCGCGTCGTATTCCCGGTCATGAACGACACGAAATCGCCGCTCAGCACCAACCCGGTCGCATCCGTCATCCCCGCCAAGAACGAGATCGCTCCGGCGAGTGCAAGCCCGGTCGCGGTGCGCCTGGTATGAATGATCCGCCGTCGTCTCTGTCGTGTCATGGATGAATGAGGCCGAGTATGTTTGTATCAAATGAGGTTAGCTTAGATTCGCCGATCTTTGAAAGCAAACAGCATGCTTTCTAAGTAGGCACGCCACTAAACCCTACAAAGGACAGCACATGCCCGCGAAAAAATTCGAAGGGTCTTTGGCAGACCCCATTCTTATAAAAACTCGTAGTGTCACGCTGTTAACAGACACGCCCGAGGGCCGTGCTGAAATTGACAAACATAACAAGGAAGAAATCGGGCGCGCCCTGCACGAGAGCGTGGAGAAACTAGGTGATCTGCTCAAGCATTACGAGATAGATCCAACACCCAACGATCACAGCGCATACGTGCTGCTTTCTTTGAAGATGGCAATGGAATTTGTTCCCGGCTTTAAGGTCAAGAACGTATCCACGCGCCGCCAAAAAGGGCGCCAGAAGATATGGGATGCGATAAAATACACTGAACTGCTCGCTGATGTGACGCTACTAAAAAGCGAGAAAAACCGTTCGGATAGCGAAGCATGTTCGATACTGGCAACCTCGTCCAGGTTTGCAAGCCGATGGAGTAGCTTTGACAAAAGGACGCTCGAAAACCGTTTGGTCAAAGCCACCAACAAGTCGGAAAATCCGCTTATGGCTCTTTACGACGCCGTTAGGTCGCAGGTATCGCCGGAGCAATTTATGTCTATGTTCGTGGATAGTTTCTCCATCACGGCAAACCAGCGCTGATTTGATGTGATAGGTTTTCGTCACATCAAATCAGACTGTCTTTTTCTGTGATATCCGTGCGTTTAAGCCGATCATGTCATCTATGGTTGGGAAGCGCTTTTATGAAATCGAATGAACAATTTTTGCGTATTAAGCTGATCGGCTTGATCGAAGTCGCCGCGTCCGGAAAACTTGCGGTAACCTATCTTGCGCTAGCATCAATCGCTGCAGGTGCCGTCAAGATCATCGGACTTTGGTAGGCTTCTTTGCCCTTGATCAGGTCAATCACGTGTGGAGAAAAACTTGGTGGAGCTAAGCGGGATCGAACCGCTGACCTCTTGCATGCCATGCAAGCGCTCTCCCAGCTGAGCTATAGCCCCATCAGGGTGGACCGGTTTGTGCCGGGCCTGGGATGCTTCGCGAAGCGCTTGTCCTCGGGAAGTGGCGGCTTAATACGTGCGGTTTTCGCAGATGGCAAGCCAAAAAAAACGGCCCGGTGAATTTTTCTCGCCCGGGCCGATCCTTGTTCGAAATCAGACGTCTTCTTCGTCGCCGGTCACGCCGATGATGTCGCTCATGTCGTCATCGTCGTCGTCTTCGTCGGCTTCGAGGAAGGTATCGTCGTCGTCATCGCCTTCGATTTCGACGTCGTCGTCGCCCATGTCAGGGATATCGTCGCCGGATGCATCGCCGTCTGCGTCTTCGAGCGAGACCAGTTCGACTTCCGTGCTTTCGGTATCGACTTCGGCCACTTCTTCCTCTTCCTGCGCGGCTTCAGCAGCGGCCGCAGCCGAGCTTTCGACGAAGAAGGAGAGCGGGTAGGTCTTGCCCGTGTAAGGAGAAACGATCGGGTTCCGGTTCAGGTCGTAGAATTTCTTGCCGGTTTCCGGATCGGTACGCTTGGTTCCAAGTTCAGCTTTCGCCACTGTTGAGCCTCGTGATCGTGAGAATGGCCGAACCTGAGTTCGGCAAATGCCGTTGAAACCGGCGTTCTGTTCGGAATTTATAAGCCGGTCCCCATAATCGTTGCGGGCCGCCATGTCAAAGCCTAACTTCACGTATCGCCAACGCAAGCGCGCGCCTGCGCGGCAGATGACCGGGCCTTTGCTTTGTGCTAGTGAGCCGCGAATACTCGATGGGCAACATGACGCCGGCCGGTTCCGGCGGCAAGACGGATGGGCGACATGTATCAGCCACCGCATTTCAGGGAAGACGATCTCGGCGTTCAGCACGCGCTGATCAAGGCGCATCCGCTCGGCCTTTTGATCACGACCGGCGCCTCCGGCCTGATGGCCAATTCCGTGCCTTTTCTTCTCGATGCGGCGGCGTCCGAGAAGGGAACGCTCCGGCTGCATCTGGCCAAGGCCAATCCGCAATGGCGCGATCTCGCAGATGGCGCCGAGCTGCTTGCCGTCTTCCAGGGCGCCGACAGCTATGTCACGCCCTCCTGGTACGAGACCAAGCGCGAGACCGGCAAGGTGGTGCCGACCTGGAACTACGCCGTGGTGCAGGTGCGCGGCACCGCCCGCGTCATCGACGACGCCGATTGGTTGCTCGCTCAGATCACCGCGCTGACCACGCAACACGAGACGCCGCGTGAAAAGCCTTGGGCCGTCAGCGATGCGCCGGATGCCTATGTGAAGGCGCAGATGAAGGGCATCGTCGGCGTGGAAATCGAGATCACCGCCATCGAGGGCAAGTGGAAGGTCAGCCAGAACCGGCCGATCGCCGACCGCGAAGGGGTCGCGGCAGGGCTCGGCGAAACGGCAGGTCAGGACGAGATGACGGATCTCGTGCGCCGCTATGGCGGCTTGCCTGAAGCCGGAAATAATTGAGACACCGGCCGATCGAATTTGGCCGACAGCAATGGCCCGGGACGATCGGGCGGGATAGAAAGACGAGCATGCCGACCAGTTCAGACCATTTTGTCATCGCCATCGATGGACCGGCTGCGGCCGGCAAGGGCACGCTGTCGCGTCGCATCGCCGAGACCTATGGCTTCCACCACCTCGACACCGGGCTGACCTACCGCGCCACCGCCAAGGCGCTGCTCGATGCCGGCCTGGCGCTGGATGACGAGGCGACGGCCGAAAAAATCGCCCGCGAGGTTGAACTCGCCGGCCTCGATCGCGATATCCTGTCGAAGCACGAGATCGGCGAAGCCGCCTCGAAGATCGCGGTGATGCCGTCGGTGCGCCGTGCGCTGGTCGAGGCGCAGCGCAGGTTTTCGCAGCGTACGCCGGGCACGGTGCTTGATGGGCGCGACATCGGAACGGTGGTCTGCCCTGAGGCGCCGGTGAAGCTTTATGTGACGGCATCGGCGCAAGTGCGCGCGAGGCGCCGTTTCGACGAGATCAAGGCCAAGGGGATCGCTGCCGATTTCGCGGCGATTTTCGAAGACGTCAAGCGACGCGACGAACGCGACATGGGACGGGCCGACAGCCCTTTGAAACCAGCCGAAGACGCGCACTTGCTTGATACGTCGGAAATGAGTATAGAAGCCGCGTTTCAAGCCGCGAAATCGGTCATCGATGCCGCCTTGAACAGAAACTAGGATTTGAGGCGTTCCGCCAGGCTTTGCCCTGACCGCCTTGAACGACAGCCTGAAATTCCGTCCAAGCGCCGGATTGCCTTCGATGAGAGGGCGGACGGGGATCAGGCTCATTCAACACGAACCAACCGGCGCATACGTGTCCAAAGATTCGGACACGCAGGAGATTTCATGTCAGTAGCTACTCCCTCTCGCGAAGATTTCGCGGCCCTTCTGGAAGAATCCTTTGCCAAGAACGATCTGGCTGAAGGCTATGTAACCAAGGGTATCGTAACGGCAATCGAGAAGGACTCCGCCGTTGTCGACGTTGGCCTCAAGGTCGAAGGTCGCATTCTGCTCAAGGAATTCGGCGCCAAGGCCAAGGACGGCACGCTCAAGGTCGGCGACGAAGTCGAAGTTTACGTTGAGCGCATCGAAAACGCTCTCGGCGAAGCTGTTCTGTCGCGCGAAAAGGCTCGCCGCGAAGAGAGCTGGGTCAAGCTCGAAGCCAAGTTCGAAGCTGGTGAGCGCGTTGAAGGCGTTATCTTCAACCAGGTCAAGGGCGGCTTCACGGTTGACCTCGACGGTGCCATCGCCTTCCTGCCGCGTTCGCAGGTCGACATCCGTCCGATCCGCGACGTTACCCCGCTGATGCACAACCCGCAGCCCTTCGAAATCCTCAAGATGGACAAGCGTCGCGGCAACATCGTCGTATCGCGTCGTACGGTTCTGGAAGAATCCCGTGCCGAGCAGCGTTCTGAAATCGTTCAGAACCTCGAAGAAGGCCAGGTTGTTGACGGCGTCGTCAAGAACATCACCGATTACGGTGCGTTCGTTGACCTCGGCGGCATCGACGGCCTGCTGCACGTCACCGACATGGCATGGCGCCGTGTGAACCATCCGTCGGAAATCCTGTCCATTGGCCAGCAGGTCAAGGTTCAGATCATCCGCATCAACCAGGAAACCCACCGCATCTCGCTCGGCATGAAGCAGCTCGAGTCGGATCCGTGGGATGGCATCCAGGCCAAGTATCCGGAAGGCAAGAAGATCTCCGGTACCGTCACGAACATCACCGACTACGGTGCGTTCGTCGAGCTGGAGCCGGGCATCGAAGGCCTGATCCACATCTCGGAAATGTCCTGGACCAAGAAGAACGTACACCCCGGCAAGATCCTGTCCACGAGCCAGGAAGTCGAAGTCGTCGTTCTCGAAGTCGATCCGTCCAAGCGTCGTATTTCGCTCGGCCTCAAGCAGACGCTGGAAAATCCGTGGGCGGCATTCGCTCGCAACCATCCGGCTGGCACTGAAGTCGAAGGCGAAGTCAAGAACAAGACCGAATTCGGCCTGTTCATCGGCCTCGACGGCGATGTTGACGGCATGGTGCACCTCTCTGACCTCGACTGGAACCGTCCGGGCGAACAGGTCATCGAAGAATACAACAAGGGCGATGTCGTTAAGGCTGTCGTTCTCGATGTAGACGTCGAAAAGGAGCGCATCTCGCTCGGCATCAAGCAGCTCGGCAAGGACTCGGTCGGCGAAGCCGCCGCTTCCGGCGACCTGCGCAAGAACGCTGTTGTTTCGGCTGAAGTCATCGCCGTCAACGACGGTGGCATCGAAGTGAAGCTCGTGGACCACGAAGACATCACCTCGTTCATCCGCCGCGCTGACCTCGCTCGCGATCGCGACGACCAGCGTCCGGAGCGCTTCTCGGTTGGCCAGACGGTTGACGCTCGCGTCACCAACTTCTCGAAGAAGGACCGCAAGGTCATGCTTTCGATCAAGGCTCTGGAAATCGCTGAAGAGAAGGAAGCCGTTGCTCAGTTCGGTTCGTCCGACTCTGGCGCTTCGCTCGGCGACATCCTCGGCGCGGCTCTGAAGAACCGCGGCGAATAATCGCCAGCCTTCAAGGCTTGAAGAAAAAGAGAACCCGCCGGATCGCTCCGGCGGGTTCTTTGTTTTGAAGGATTGGTCGTTGCGGCTCGCGCCCGTTCCGGGCCGAGCTATTCCCAGCCAACCATGCGCCGGTAGCGCGCATAGGCCTCATCGCTTGCCGGCGCCATCGGCAGGCCGGGACCCGGCAACATCAGGATAGGCTCTCCCGCGTCATCGAGCATGGGTGCTGCGATCGCGGATTGCTGCGCGGCCATGAATGCAGCGTCGTCATCAGTTGCAAGCACCTGCGCCTCAGGCGTCTCCGCCTCGTCTGCGCCATCCTGTTCGTCGCCGTCTTCGTTCTCGTCGCCTTGGTCGATATTGCCGTTGTGGTCCTCGCGGTTCATTTCGCGAGAACCGGCATCGTCGGTCTCGTCCTTGGCGAAGTCGTAGGGCTGCGGCGCATAGGGCACGCCTTCGATGACCTTCATCAGAACCGGCGCGTAGGTCGCGTCGATCATCTGCCGCGTTGCCGATGGCGTGTCGGTATCCGCCTGTGTCGGCTGCCGCGCCGCAGCCTGTGCCGCCACAGCCTCTAGCGGAGAGGGGGCTGCTTGCGCTGTCATCGGCTTCGCAAGCCCGTTCGCCATCAGCATCTGCTCGGCGGGGCGCTTCAGATTATCAGGGGTGTCGGCGATCAGCGTGTCGTCGAGCAGAACGTCGATATCGACCGCAGGCTCGACATCCGTCGCCTCGAGCAGTGTCTCGGTCGCCTGATCGCGGATGATGACCACGATCATGTCGGTCTCGTCCTTCGACAGCGAAGCCGGAATGCCGACCCAGCTCTTGGGGATGATCGGATCGGCCTTGGTGTCGCGCGTGATTGCCGGCTCAGCCGCGACCTCGGTTGCTTCCGCTTCGGTAGGGGGAGCGGATGCCTTCGTTGCTACAGGCGCTTCCGCCGCTTCGTCGGTCGAAAGCGTGGGGCTTGCGGCGGTCATCGCAGCCTTCGGCTCCGCCCGCTCGGCGACGGGAGCCGCGGGTGCCTCGTCGGTCACGGCGGCCTGCGCGATCACGTCGCTTTCGTGGCCGATCGTCCCGCTTGAAGCCGGTGCCGCCGCGTTCCTGGCTCCAGCGCTCTCGGACGTTGCCGTCGCGGCGCGCGGCGCTGACGCGACCGTATCGCGATGCAGGCTGATCTCGGGCCGCTGTTCCGGGCGCGCCGGCGAACCGTCGTTCTGGCTGTAGGATTTGAGAACGGCGCGCGTTGCAAGATCGCGATCCCTTGTGCCGATGGTTTCGAGATAGGCGGCAATGCGCGTCGCGGCGGGGCCGGCCGGGTTCTGCAGCGCTTCGGCAAGCAGCCGCAGCGGGATGGCGTGGCCCTGGGCCGCCAGCTGGCGCTCGATCATTTCGATCTTGGCGGCCGGCAGTTTCTGGATCGCGTCGGCAAGCCGCGATGCGAAGACGAGGTCCGGCTCGTTATCGTCGCGCGGCTGCGAAAGCGCCTCGCCGGTGGCGGTCAGCACGTTGAGCAGCGCCTCGACCATGCGGGCGCGAACGGCAAGCAGCAGGATGTTGAGCTTGGCGGTGGCGCCGGATGTCAGGTCCGGGCTCTCGACCTGGTTGACGGGCGCAACCGCGGTGACACCGCGCACGATGTCGCTGGCGCTCAGCGCCGAGGTGGAGCCCTGCGAGGGAAAGCTTGAGCTTGACGCTGCACGAACCGGAGACAACATGGCATGCTTCCTCTTTCGTAAAATGCGCTGAAGCAGGTTACAGGAAAGCCGCGTTCATCGGGCTGTTCGCATTCTCCGGCGGTTTCGCGTGCCTGGAGGACGCTGCATCGCGCCACGGAATGCTCAGAAGTTAATGAGCATCCTAGTGATTCACTGTTAACGAAGCACTAATCTTTCGGTGCGTGGCGGGACACTCAGCCTTTGGACGGTGAGAAGCTGGCAAGCAATCTCAGCTGTGCGCGAAAATATCCGTCTCGTCCCAACCGAGCAGATCGAGCTTGGCGCGGGTGGGGAGGAAGGCGAAGCAGGCAGTGGCATGCTCGAACCGCCCATCGCGAATGAGGCGGTGGGTGAGCTTGTCGCGCAGCGCATGCAGATAGAGCACATCAGACGCTGCATATTCGAGCTGCGCCTGCGACAGTGTCTCCGCGCCCCAGTCGGAGGATTGCTGGGTCTTGGAGATATCGACCTCAAGCATCTCCTTCAGATTGTCCTTCAGCCCGTGCCGGTCCGTATAAGTGCGGCAGAGGCGCGAGGCGATCTTGGTGCAAAACACCGGCGTCGTCGTGACGCCGAAAGCATTGAAGAGCACGGCGATATCGAAGCGGCCATAGTGGAAGATCTTCTCGTGCGTCGGATCCGAAAGAAGCGCCACGAGGTTCGGCGCCTCCGTCTGGCCGGCCGCGATGCGGATCACGTCGGCCGAACCATCGCCCGGCGAAAGCTGGACGACGCAGAGCCGGTCGCGGCGCGGTACGAGGCCGAGCGTTTCGGTATCGATCGCGATCGCGCCGGTGTAGCGGGCTGCATCGGCGGCGGAAATGTCGCCTTCGTGGTAACGGATCGTCGCGGCCATGCTGTCGTCTTTCGCTGAGTAATGATGGTCTGGCGCTATATAGACCCGAAATCCGCGATCGCAAACCACGCCATTTGGCGCGGCGTGTCGCCGATCAGCCGCGCGCGGCCTCCGGCGCCTTCTCCTGCCAGTCCGGCAGCGGGAAAATCCGGTCATAGGCCAGATTGAAGACGAAGGCATAGACCAGATAGAAAAGCGCGAAGGACACGTCCATCATGAAGGCCTGCAGCAGGCTGACGCCGAGATACCAGGCAATCAGCGGCAAGAGCGCCACAAGCAGACCACCCTCGAACAGCACGGCATGGAGCACGCGCACGGCAAGGCTCTTCTTCGTTCCGCCCGTGAGGCGCTGCATCACATGGTCGAAGCCGAGATTGTAGAGATAGTTCCAGCCCGTGGCGATCGTGGCGCCGGCAACGCCGACGACGCCGATATCGGCAACAGGCATGCCGAAGGCCAGCGCGCCGAGAGGCGTGACAAGGGCAAGGCCAATGAGTTCGAAGCTGACGGCGTGACGAATACGGTCGGATGTGGATCGCATGAATAACCCCTGTGGGATAGTTCGGGTCGTCCCGAGTTTTTGCCCAGAAGGGGGAGGTCGTCCTCGCAGCGCTGATATAGTGATCTCGCCCGCAAAGGGCAAGGCCGGGACGATCAGTAGTGCGGCGGCCGGGTGATCGCGGGTGCTTCCAGCGCTTGTTCCTCGAGCGAAAGGAAGCGCTCGGTCAGCCGGTCCAGCTTAGCGCGCGTCTGCTCGACCACCTTCCACTGCTCCGTCAGCTGATCGGACAGTTCCTCGATCGTCTTTGCCTGATGGGCGACGGTTTCCTCGAGTTGGGTGATACGATCGGTCTGATCAGACATCGGGCTCTCCTTGCCACGACCGGCCAGATGAACCGGTCATGTGATTGCGCTCTCCAAAGCGGAAATAGGCCGCAAGGTCAATCGTTTCGAGAGGGGCCGCTGCCGATTCACAAAGTGAACCGTTTGGTTACTAAAAGCCCTTGCCGCATCTTTTTTTGTGCGCTAGGCCGATAGGCACCAGGGAGGAATACAGATGGATATCGGCAATGGATTTCTGCATCCGGACCGGCTCTTTCCGGCCGATCCGGCAACGCGCAGCATAGCGCGCGAGCTTTACGAGAGCGTCAGCGGGCTCCCGATCGTCAGCCCGCACGGGCACACCGAACCCTCTTGGTTCGCCGACGACAAGCCCTTCGAGGACGCCGCCTCGCTGCTCGTCATTCCCGATCACTATCTCTTCCGCATGCTGCACAGCGTCGGCGTCAAGCTCGACGAGCTCGGCGTTCCCCGCCTCGACGGCAAGCCCGTTTCGTCCGGCCGCGACATCTGGCGCACCTTCGCCGCGCATTATCATCTCTTCCGCGGCACGCCGTCGAGCCTCTGGGTCGATCACGCCATGTCGGCCGTGCTCGGCTGCGAGGAGCCGCTGACATCAGGGAATGCCGATGCGCTCTACGATCACATCAACGCGCAGCTGGCCCTGCCGGAGTTCCGCCCGCGCGCGCTGCACAAGCGCTTCGGCATCGAAACGATCGCCACCACCGAGGGCGCGCTCGACCAACTGCCGCACCACCAGAAGATGGCAGAGGACGGCTGGATCGGCCGTGTGCGCACCACCTATCGCCCCGATAGTGTCACCGATCCCGATGCCGTCGGCTTCCGCGAAAATCTCGCGAAGCTCGGTGAGCTCACCGGTTGCGACGTCGCAAGCTGGGATGGCCTGATCGAGGCGCATCGCAAGCGCCGCGCCTATTTCCGCCAGTTCGGCGCCACCGCCACCGACCACGGCGTCCCCACCGCCTTCACCGCCGATCTCCCGCATTCCGACAAGCAGCGGCTGCTCGACCGGGCGCACAAGGGCACGCTGGAGGCTGGCGAGGCCGAGCTTTTCCGTGGTCAGATGCTGACCGAGATGGCGGGACTTTCGGCGGAAGACGGCATGGTCATGCAGATCCACGCCGGATCGCGCCGTAACACCGACCGCGAACTCTTCCAGACGCGCGGGCCGAACATGGGCGCCGATATCCCGACGCCGACCGATTGGGTCGGCGGGCTCTCGGCACTTCTGGCGAAATACGGCCATGCGCCGGGTCTCCGCGTCCTGCTCTTCACGCTCGACGAAACCACCTATGCCCGCGAGCTGGCGCCGATGGCCGGCCACTGGCCCTGCTTGATGATCGGCCCGCCCTGGTGGTTTCACGACAGCCCGGCCGGCATTCGCCGCTATCTCGACCAGGTGGTCGAGACCGCAGGCTTCGCCAACATGGCCGGCTTCAACGACGATACCCGCGCGCTGCTCTCCATCCCCGCCCGCCACGATGTCTGGCGCCGCGAAGTCTGCGGCTTCCTCGCGACGCTGGCCGCCGAGCACCGGATCTCGCGCCAGGATGCGGCAATCGCCGCCGCCGATCTCTCCTACGGCAACGCCAAGAAGGCCTACAAGCTGTGACCGAACGACTGACGCGCCTCACCGGCCTTGCACATACAGCCAAGCTTCCCGCCTTCAACCGGGATGTGCTGAAGCCGGGCATCCTGCACCTCGGCCCCGGCGCCTTCTTCCGCGCCCACTTCACGCCCTATACGGATGCGGCGCTGGCGCTTGGCGGCGGCGATTGGGGGATCGAGGTGGCAAGCCTGCGCACCGCCGATGTCGCCGATCATCTGAACGAGCAGAACGGCCTCTACACCATGCTGGTGCGCGACACCGAAGGCACGGTCGCGCATGTCATGGGGCCAATCCTCAAGGCGCATGTCGCGACCCGCAATCCCGACGAACTGCTGGCGCGGCTCGAAGACCCCGCCATCCGCATTGTCAGCCTGACGGTGACGGAAAAGGCCTATGGCTTCGATGCCGCCACCGGCGGTCTCGATCTCAAGCATGCGGATGTCGCAGCCGACCTTCAAAACCGCCACGCGCCCCGCGGCGTCATCGGCTATCTCGTCGAGGGCCTCGCCCGCCGCCGCGCCAAGGGCGCAGCACCCTTCACTCCTCTCAGCTGCGACAACCTTCCAAGCAACGGCGCCGTCTTGAAGCGCCTCGTCCTCGATTTCGCCGGCCGCGTCGATCCCGAGCTCAAGGCGTGGATCGAGAGCAACGTCCCGTTCCCCTCGACCATGGTCGACCGCATCACGCCCGCCAGCACCGAGGCCACCTATCGCGACGCCGAAACGCTCATCGGCCGCGTCGATCTTGTCGCGATCGAGACCGAGCCCTTCACGCAGTGGGTTATCGAGGACAGCTTCGCCAATGGCCGCCCGCAATGGGAAAAGGCCGGCGCGCTGATGGTCGAGGATGTCTCTGCCTATGAGAAGATGAAGCTGCGCATGCTGAACGGCGCGCATTCGCTGCTCGCCTATCTCGGTTATATCGGCGGCTATGAATTCATCCGCGACGTGATGGACGATACCGGCTTAGCCGCCCTCGCGCGCCGCCACATGAACGCCGCCGCCGCCACGCTCGATCCGGTTCCCGGCATCGATCTGGAAGCCTATGCCGACGAATTGACAGCCCGCTTTGCAAACAAGGCGATCGCCCACCGCACCTACCAGATCGCCATGGACGGCACCCAGAAGCTGCCGCAGCGCCTGCTGGAACCGGCCACGGAAGCGCTCGCCGATGGCAGCAAGGCCGAAACCTACGCCATCGCCGTCGCCGCCTGGATGCGCTACGCGCTCGGCATCGACCGCAACGGCAAGGCCTACGAACTCCGCGACCCCCGAGCCGCCGAGATCGCCGCATTGCTGGCCGACGTCCCCCGCAACGGCGGCGCCGTCGCCGCCGCGCTGTTCACGCTCCCTGGGCTGTTTCCGGTGGCGCTCACCGAAAACCTCGCCTGGACCGAGGATGTAGCCAACAAGCTCGACATCCTCATCCAGGACAACAAGCTGCCGCTGTTCTGATTGGAGCGGGTAGAAGGTTTACGCCTTGACCCTTTCCATCCCCGGATCATAGAGCGGCGTCAGCGACACCTTGCACGGCACCCGCACCCGTGCGACATCGAGCTCATACTGGCCCGACAGCACGAAATCCTCGCTCACACCCTCGGCGTTGCGCACATAGCCGTAGCCGATCGGCTTGCCCACCGTATAGCCGAAGCCACCGCTAGAGAGCCAGCCGACGCGCTTGCCGTCGCGGTAAATCGTCTCGCGGCCGAGCAGCACCACGTCGGGATCATCAGGCACGAAGCAGGCGAGCATCTTCTTGACGCCCGATGCCAGCTGCCGCTCGATCGCCTCGCGGCCGCGGAACGGCGTGGTCTTCTTCGTCTTCACCGCCCAGCCGAGCCCGGCTTCGATCGGTGTATGGTCGGGCCCGATATCCGAGCCCCAGGCGCGGTAGCCCTTTTCCAGCCGGCAGCTTTCGATCGCGCGATAGCCGGCATTGACGAGATGCAGCGGAGCGCCCGCCGCCATCAGCGCGTCATAGACGGTCGTGGCGTACTCGATCGGCACATGCAGCTCGTAGCCGAGTTCGCCGACATAGGTGATGCGCAGCGCCCTGACCGGGCAGCCGGCGATGCCGATGGTTTTCACGCGGCCGAAGGGGAAGGCGGCGTTGGAGACGTCGCTGCTTGTCACCTTCTCCAGCACCGCGCGCGCATTCGGCCCCATCAGCGCCAGCACCGAATAGGCCGAGGTCACATCGACCAGTTCGGCATGCATGTCGTCTGGAATATTGCGGGCTATCCAGTCGAAGTCGTGGGTCGCGAAGCCCGTGCCGGTGACGATGTAATATTCGTCCTCGGCGATGCGCGCGCAGGTGAGGTCGCATTCGATGCCGCCCTTGTCGTTCAGCATCTGCGTGTAGACGAGCGAGCCCACCGGCTTGGCCACATCGTTGGCGGCGATCCAGGACAGTGCTTTTTCCGCGTCGCGGCCCTTCAGCGTGAACTTGGCGAACGAGGTCTGATCGAAGATCACCGCTGCCTCGCGCACCGCCCTGTGCTCGCGGCCCACCGCCTCGAACCAGTTCTGCCGCTCGTAGCTGTAGACGTCTTTCGGTTCCTCGTTGGCGAAGAGATCGGCGAACCAGTTCGGTCGCTCCCAGCCGAGCTTCTCGCCGAAGCAGGCGCCCTGCGCCTTCAGCCGGTCGTAGAGCGGCGATTTGCGGCACGGGCGGCCGCTTGCATATTCCTCGAAGGGGAAGGCCAGCGTGTAGTGCTTGCCATAGGCTTCCAGCGTGCGGGTGCGCACCCAGTCGGTGTCGAAATGCGGGCGGCCGAAGCGGCGGATGTCGACCGGCCAGAGATCGTAGGGCGGCTCGCCCTTGGAGACCCACTCCGCCAGCGCCATCCCGGCGCCGCCGGCAGATGCGATGCCGAAGGCATTGAAGCCGGCGCCGACGAAGAAGTTCCTGAGTTTCGGCGCTTCGCCTAGAATGAAGTTGCCGTCAGGCGTAAAGCTCTCCGGCCCGTTCAACAGCTGCTTCACGCCGACATTCTCGAGATCAGGCACGCGGCCGAGCGCCTGCTCCATGATCTGCTCGAAATGATCGAAATTGCTGTCGAGCAGGGTGTAGTGGAAACCATCGGGGATGCCAGATGTCGCCCAGGGGATCGGGTTCGGCTCGTAGCCGCCCATCACGATGCCGCCCACCTCTTCCTTGTAATAGGTCAGCCGGTCGGGATCGCGCAGCGTCGGCAGGTTGGAGGGCACGCCGAAGGATTCGGTTATGATGTACTGGTGCTCGACCGAGACCAGCGGCACGTTGACGCCGAAGCGGGCCGCGAAACTGCGCGTCCATTGCCCGGCGCAGACGACGACGCGCTCGCATTCGATGCGGCCCTGCCCGGTGATGACGGCGCGGATGCGGCCCTTGTCGATCTCGAGGTCGAGCACCTCGGTATCCTCGAAGATCGAGACGCCGGCCATGCGCGCGCCCTTTGCGAGCGCCTGCGTGATGTCGGAAGGATTGGCTTGGCCATCGGTTGGGAGATAGGCGGCGCCGATCAGGTCGTCGATCGTCATCAGCGGCCAGAGATCGAAGGCTTCCTGCGGGGTCAGGAGCTGCATGTCGAGCCCGAAGGATTGCGCCGTGGTCGCCTGCCGCTTCACCTCTGTCCAGCGTTCCTCGTTGCAGGCAAGCCGCAGCCCGCCATTCATCTTCCAGCCGGTCCCGAGCCCGGTCTCGGCTTCGAGCCGCTTGTAGAGATCGACGGAATAGCCGAGCAGCTGGGTGATATTGGCGCTGGTGCGTAACTGGCCGACGAGGCCGGCGGCATGGAAGGTGGTGCCAGAGGTCAGCTTCTTGCGTTCCAAGAGCACGGTGTCGGTCAAGCCGAGCTTGCCGAGATGATAAGCCGTCGAGCAGCCGATGATGCCGCCGCCGATGACGACAACCTTGGCGGTCCTGGGCAATTCCTTCGTCATGTCATTGATCCTGTTCGGCATAGGCGCGCTCGAAGCGCGCGCGGTTTTCGGCAGTATAGGCGGCGTAGTCGAAATCGATGGTCGAATGGATTTCCGACACCATGCTCCACAGCATCTCGCGCAAGAGAGAGGCGCATTTCATCGCCTGGTAGCGCCGCCAGATATCGGGCGTCAGCGGTGCCTGGTAATAGGCCTCCAGCATTGCCCGCTCCGCATCCTCGGAAAATTCGTTGTTGGAGGCGAGCCCACCGAGATCGAAGAGCGGCGTGTTGAAGCCGGCATAGTCCCAGTCGATCAGCCAGAGCCTTTTGCCGTCGTCGAGAAAATTGGCGGCCAGCATGTCGTTGTGGCCGAAGGCGATCTCGAACGGCCCGGCCGCCTGCTCCAGCCGCTCCGCCTTGATCAGGAGATCGGAAAACAGCTGATGATAGGGGCTGCCGGCGGCATCGAGCGTCGCGATATAGTCGCGCACCACATGAAACACCCAGAAGATCGTGGCCGTGCCGCGAAATTCGCGTGCGATATCATGATGGCAGGCGCGCACCAGCGGGATCACGCGCTGCAGCGTCCCGGCGTCGCGCAAGTCCTCGGGCGTTAGCGCTTTTGACTCGATATAGTCGAGCACCAGCACGCCCGGCGCGTGGTGGATCACCGCGGGCGAAAGCCCGGCCGCATGCGCCGCCTTGCTCGCCGCCAGTTCGTTCGATCGGCTGATGTGGTGGACGGGGATATCGTCGCCCAGCCGCACGACCCGCCTCAGCGTGCCGTCGCGGACCAGATAGTTGCGGTTGGTGATGCCTCCCGTGATCGCCGAGATATCGATCGGACCATTCCATATGCCAAGCGCATGTATCCGGTCTTCAGGCGTCACGCTGTCCCCCTCGCGGCCTTATCCTATTGAAATCTTGGCCAGAGCGGGCTGTGCTGTCAAGCGGGGTAAATGGCCGAGCTAGATCGTCGAGCCCGCGCCGTCGAAGACATGACAGCGCGCCGGGTCGAAATAGGCGGTGACGTTGGCGCCGCGCTCCACCTTCTGCTGCCCGTCGAGCGCGATCGTCAGCTGCTGCTTGTCCGGCGTCGTCGTGTAGAGCATCGTCGCGCCGCCGAGGTTTTCCAGAAGGTCGATGTTGACGGACGAGAGCGCGATACCGCCCTTGTCGATCAGCGACAGATGCTCCGGGCGGATGCCGAAGGTCACGTTTTCTCCCGCCTGCGCGGTCACGCGGCGCGGCAGCCGCACGCTGTTGCCGCAGACGTTGATCGTCGTCTCGTTGCCGCCGACGCTTTCGATCTTGCCCTGCAGGAAGTTCATCTTCGGGCTGCCGATGAAGCCGGCGACGAAGCGATTGGCGGGGTCGTTGTAGAGGTCGAGCGGCGCGCCCACCTGCTCGATGCGCCCGGAATTCAGCACCACGATCTTGTCGGCCATGGTCATGGCTTCCACCTGGTCGTGGGTGACGTAAATCATCGTATTCCCCAGGCTGCGGTGCAGCCGCGAGATTTCCACGCGCATTTGCACGCGCAGTTCCGCGTCGAGGTTGGAGAGTGGCTCGTCGAACAGGAAGATGCGCGGTTCGCGCACGATGGCGCGGCCGATCGCGACGCGCTGCCGCTGTCCGCCCGAAAGCGCCTTCGGCTTGCGCTGCAGAAGCTTCTCGATCTGCAGGATCTGTGCTGCCCGCTGCACCTTCGGCTCGATATCGGCCTTCTTGTAGCCCGCCGTCTCCAGCCCGAAGGCGAGGTTCTTGTAGACGGACATGTGCGGATAGAGCGCGTAGGACTGGAACACCATGGCGATCCCGCGCTTGGCCGGCGCCACCTCGTTCATCCGCTCGTTGTCGAGCATCAGCGCGCCGCCGGAGATTTCCTCCAGCCCGGCGATCATCCGAAGCAGCGTGGACTTGCCGCAGCCGGAAGGGCCGACGAAGACGACGAATTCGCCGGGATCGATCGCGAGATCGATGCCGTGGATGACGTCAAGCGCGCCATAGCGTTTCTCGACCTTCTGAAGAACGACGCTTGTTGCCATCTCTTGGTTTTCCTTATCTCGTTCTTGTCTGTCCATTACCGGGTTCTTGCGCGCCAGTCGGCGTATTTCGGGCTGTCGGGTCCGACGGGCAGGGCGATGTCCTGGCCGCTGTCCGACGATTGATAGATGGCGGTCACCAATTCCAGCGCCCGCCGCGCATCCTGCGTGCTGACGGGCAGCGGGCCGTTGCCTTCGAGATGGGCGTGGAAGTGCGCCATCTGCGTGGTGAAGCGTGGCGCCACCGGCTGCCAGTCGCCGATCACGGCGTCGATCCGGCGCTGCACCTCGTCATTGGCGGCAAGGATCGTCCATGGGTCCTTGCCCGGCGAATAGGCCTCGTGGTTGCTCTCGAAGGTGACGTTCTCGAAATGCAGCCTCAGCCGGCTGATTTCCTGCTGCGAGCCAAGCGTACAGGAAAGCGAGACGAAGGCACCGTTTTCCATTTGCAGGCTCGCCGAGGCGCAGTCCTCGACCTCGATGTCGTTGACGCGGGTCGCGACGCGGCCGAAGACGCGTGTCGCCGGTCCCATCAGGTGCAGCAGCATGTCGTGCAGGTGCAGCGCATGCGTCACCAGCACGCCGCCAAGCTCGGTTGCCCACTTGCCGCGCCATGGAACGGCGTAATAGGCAGGCGTGCGCAGCCAGAAGGTCTCGACCGAGCCCATATAGGGCTTGCCCGCAATCCCCGCCTCGATGATCCGCTTCGCCTTCTCCACGCCGTCGCCGTAGCGATACTGGAAGATCGGCATCAGCACGCCCTTGGCGGTCTTTTCGACGCGCATGATCTCGTCGACGCCCGCGAGAGACCCGGTCAGCGGCTTCTCGCAGATCACATGCTTGCCCGCCTGAAGGGCCGCCACCACCTGCTCGAGATGGATGCCTGGCGGCGTGCAGATGTCCACGATGTCGATGCTCTCGTCGGCGAGAACCTCGGCGAAGGATGTTGTGCGCCCGGCGATCCCGAACTCGTCGGCCACCTCGGCAAGGCGTGCTTCGTTGAGGTCGCAGAGAACAGCCACCTCGAACTTGTCGGGATGCGGCAGGTAGCCTTCGACGATATGCGAGCGTCCGATGCCGCAGCCGATGATCGCAACTCTCTTTATGCTCATGGGGCAGGTCTCTTTGGCATGTTCATTGCGGCCGGTCTCAACGCTTCATGCCCGTCGTGGCGATGCCGTCGATCAACAGCCGCTGGAAGAACAGGAAGAAGAAGAACACCGGCACCAGCGTCAGCGTCGACATGGCGAACAGCCCGCCCCAGTCCGATGTACTGCTCGAATCGACGAAGGTGCGCAGGCCGAGCTGGATCGTGTAGGTGTCCATGTCGTTGAGGTAGATCAGCGGCCCGAAGAAATCGTCCCAGGTCCAGATGAAGGAGAAGATCGCCGCCGTCGCCAGCACCGGCAGCGAGAGCGGCAGCATGATCTTCCAGTAGATCCGCCAGGCGCTGCAGCCGTCCATCATCGCCGCCTCGTCGAGCTCGCGCGGGATGCCGCGGAAGAACTGCACCATCAGGAAGATGAAGAAGGCGTCACTGGCGAGAAACTTCGGCACGACCAGCGGCAGGATGGTGTTCACCCAGCCGAGGTTGAGAAACAGCACATATTGCGGGATCAGCGTCACGTGATAGGGGATCATCAGCGTGCCAAGCATGATTGCGAACCAGAAGTTCCGCCCGGCAAAGCGCAGCCGCGCGAAGGCGTAAGCCGCCAGCGAGCAGGCGACCACATTGCCGGTCACCGTCAGAAGCGAAATCACCAGCGAGTTCCAGAAGAACCGCCCGAAGGTGATGTCGAGCCCGCTCCAGCCGCGTACGTAGGATGTGAAATCGATCGACGACGGGATGAGCGAGGTCGACGAGAAGATCTCGTTCTCCGGCCGCACCGAGGCCGACACCATCCACAAGAGCGGATAGAGCATCAGCAGCGAGGCCATGATCAGCAGCGTGTGAACGACGATCGAGGCCGGCAGGCTGCGCTTGGTGATGTCGGATGGCGGCGCGGCGACCGCGGATGTGATCCCGTTAGTCATCGTAATGCACCCAGTAGCGTGAGGACAGGAACGAGAAGGCGGTGAACACGGCGATGATCAGCACCAGGATCCATGCAAGAGCGGAAGCATAGCCCATGCGGAAGTTCCCGAACGCCTCCTGATAGAGATAGAGCGTGTAGAACAGCGTCGAATTGATCGGCCCGCCCGACCCGCCGGAGATGATGAAGGCCGGCGTGAACGCCTTGAAGGCGTCGATCGTCTGCACCACGGCGTTGAAGAAGATGACGGGTGTCAGCAGCGGCAGGGTGATCTTGTAGAATTGCCGGAACTTCGAGGCCCCGTCGAGGCTGGCCGCCTCGTACATGTCGGTCGGAATCTGCCTCAGTCCGGCGAGGAAGATGATCATCGGCGAGCCGAACTGCCAGACGCTGAGCGCGACAAGCGTATAGATCGAGTAGCTCGGATGCGAGATCCAGCTCGGTCCTTGGATGCCGATATGCGAGAGCGCGGCGTTGACCAGGCCGTCACCGGCAAAGAGCTGCCGCCAGAGCACGGCGATCGCCACGCTGCCGCCAAGCAGCGACGGAAGATAGAAGACGGCGCGGTAGAACGTCAGCCCCCGCACCCCCTTGTTGAGCGCCATCGCCACCAGAAGCGCGAAGATCAGCTTGAACGGCACCGACAGCACCACATAGGTCAGCGTCACCTTCATCGCCGCCGCGAACTTCGGGTCCGCGGTGGTGATGCGCACATAGTTCGCAGCCCCCACCCATTCGGGCGAGCGGATCATGTCGAAATCCGTGAACGACAGGTAGAGCGACACCAGCGCCGGCCCGAGCGTCAACCCCAGGAAGCCGAGCAGCCATGGAAGAAGAAAGAGATATCCAGGTCCGTTGGCGGCAAGGAGGCGTCGCCAACGGCTGTCGGCGACCACTCCCTGATACTGCTCCGCCGTCGCGGCCCGGTCAGCCGTCGCGCGCATCGCATTGCTCATGTCGGTCAACCCCGCGCGAGAAGGCGCGTGATCTCGTCGACAAGCTGTTTGCCGGCATCGGCTGGCGTGACCTGGCCGAAGGCGACTTGCTCGGCAAGCTGGCGCAGAACGGTCTGGCCTTCGCCGGCACCTGAAGGAGGCGGCGGCGGCAGCGGCCCGGCGAGATCGCCGAGATTGGCCACATAGTTCAGCGGGATCTTGCCGACATCGTCGAGCATGCCGGCCACGACATCACGCATCGCCTTGGATTCCGGGATGCCGCGCTCGACGTCGAGCACCTTGGCGGCTTCCGGATCCTTGACGAAGAAGTTGACGTAGTCGACGGCCTGTTCGAGTGCCTTGGACTGCGCCGAGACCGAGAAGAACATCGACGGCTTGCGGTAGTGACCGCCCTTCGAATCCGCCTTGATCAGCGGGTAGTTGTTGAGTGTCAGCTTGTCCTTGACCACGGCCTGGAAGCCGACGAACTGGTTGCTGTGCGCATAGTCGATCGCAGCCTTGCCGAGCGTCAGCGGCGCGGTGTCGATCGTGTCCTTGTAGAGCGCCTGCACATCGGGCGGCACGCAGGCTTGCGCCTCGCGGAACTTGGCCCACATGTCGAACCATTCGGAGGCGTCGTCGGCGCCGAAGGCGATCTTCGAATCCGCCGTGTAGAGCGCCTTGCCGCGCTGCCGCACGTAGTTTTCGAACAGCGGCTCCGCGCCGCTGCCGTCGGCAAAGCCGAAGAAGCCCTTGCGCTTGCCCGCCTTGGTGATCTCGGCGCCCATCTTGCCGAGCTCTTCCCAGGTCGTCTTGTTTGTCGGCATCTCGACGCCGGCTTCCTGCAGCGCCACCGTATTGACGACGGTTGCGGCCGAGTTTGCGCCGAGGCTGACGCCATAGAGATGGCCGTCGACCTTGCCGCCCTCGATCTGTGCCGGATCGAAATCGTCGAGATTGAGCTTCGACGGCATGTAGGATTCAAGCGGCGCAAGCGCGCCGCGCCGCGCATATTCGACGATATAGCGGTAATCCATCTGGATCACGTCGGGCGCGTTGCGGCCGGCGACCTGCGTCGCCAGGCGCGGCCAGTAATCGCTCCAGCCGAGGAACTCGCCTGTTATCGACGTGCCTGAATTCTTGGCCTTGTAGAGATCCGAAACCTTGTTGGTGCGGTCGGCGCGCGGTTGCGAACCCCACCACAAGAGCCGCAGTCGGGCATCGGCGGCAAAAGCCCCTGGCCCCAGTGCGGACAGCGAAAGAAGCGTGGCTCCCCCCGCAACGAAATTGCGTCTGCTCACACGAAACGTCATCTGTTTTTCCTCCTCCCTTGGGGAGCGCCTCCACACGCTCCCGGCTGGTTTCTCTTGCAACAAATAACTATTTGGTTACAAGCTATGAAGAAGCACCGGGACTGTCAAGCGACATGTGGTGGCGGGATCGTCAGGCTTGGTTTTTTACAATCTGTTCATAAACAACTATGAGCGCGAGGTTTAAAGGAAAGGGTAATAGGGATGGATGGCAGCGGAGAGAAGAAACCGGCCAAGCGGCGTTCCCAAGAACGCGTCCTGCAGCGCGATCCCGAGCGAACGCGCGCCGCCATTCTCGAAGCCGCGACCCGGGAGTTCGCTGAAAACGGCATGGGCGGCGCCCGCGTCGATGCCATCGCCGAGCGTGCCGGCACCAACAAACGCATGCTCTATCATTACTTCGGCGACAAGGAGCAGCTCTATCTGCATGTGCTGGAGGAGGCCTATGTCGGCATCCGCACCGCCGAGCGCGAGCTGCATATCGGCGACCGCAGCCCGGAGGAGGGGATCGCGGAGCTTGCGCTCTTCACCTGGCGCTATTTTCTCAAGCACCCCGAATTCCTGAGCCTGCTCGGCACCGAAAACCTGCACCGCGCCCGCTGGCTGCGCCAGTCGGTGCGACTGAAGGAGCTTCATTCGCATCTGATCGTCGAACTGACCGAGGTGCTCGATCGCGGCAAGAAGACGGGCGTCTTCATCGATGCCGCCGATCCGCTGAACGTCTATCTGACCATCGCCTCGCTCGGCTATTTCTACATTTCCAATCAGTACACGCTCTCGACCATCTTCGGCCGCGACCTTGCGGAGAAGGGCAATCTCGACGCCTGGGAACGCCATATCGTTCACGTCACGCTTGCCTCGATCAAAGCCTGATCGCTGAAATTTAGCCCCGGCTATTGACAGCGCCGCTTCTCCTCTGCCATCAAGTAACTGTTTGGTTACTGGCCGGGAGGAGCCGCGCGGCATCGCGCGTCCGGCATTGCAACACGGTTTTGCAGGGAGGCAGACATGGCACGTCTAGGAATAATTCTGCACGGCGTAACGGGCCGCATGGGCTACAATCAGCACCTCGTCCGCTCGATATTGGCGATCCGCGATCAGGGTGGCCTGACGCTGAAATCAGGCGAAAAGCTCGAGATCGACCCCATCATCGTTGGCCGCAACGCCGCCAAGATGGAGGAGCTGGCAAAGCGCCACGGCATCAAGCGCTGGTCGACCGATCTCGACGCGGCCCTCAAAAATCCCGACGACCAGATCTTCTTCGATGCCGGCACCACGCTGATGCGCGCCGAGCTTTTGTCGCGTGCACTCGACGCCGGCAAGCACGTCTATTGCGAAAAGCCGATCTCGGATGATCTCGAAGTCGCCATCGCGCTTGCCCGCAAGGCGCGCGCCTCGGGGCTCAAGCATGGTGTCGTGCAGGACAAGCTTTTCCTGCCCGGCCTGCGCAAGCTGGCGCTGCTGCGCGACAGTGGCTTCTTCGGCAAGATCCTCTCCGTGCGCGGCGAGTTCGGCTACTGGGTCTTCGAGGGCGATTGGGGCGTGCCGGCGCAGCGCCCCTCCTGGAACTACCGCAAGGCCGATGGCGGCGGCATCATTCTCGACATGCTCTGCCACTGGCGCTATGTGCTCGACAATCTCTTTGGCGAGGTCAAGTCGGTCTCCTGCCTCGGCGCCACCCATATCGGCACCCGCGTCGACGAACAGGGCAAGCCCTATCATTGCGACACCGATGACGCCGCCTATGCCACTTTCGAGCTTGAAGGCGGGGCGATCGCCCATATCAATTCGTCCTGGGCAGTGCGTGTGCGCCGCGACGATCTCGTCACCTTCCAGGTTGATGGCACCCACGGTTCGGCCGTCGCCGGGCTGACGAAATGCTGGACCCAGCATCGCGTCAATACGCCCAAGCCCGTCTGGAACCCCGACCAGCCGCAGACGATCGATTTCTACAAGACCTGGGACGAGGTGCCCGACACGCAGGCCTTCGACAACGGCTTCAAGGCGCAGTGGGAGATGTTCCTGCGCCATGTCGCCGAGGATGCGCCCTGGCCCTATGGTCTGGAAGCCGGCGCCAAGGGCGTGCAGCTCGCCGAACTCGGGCTGAAATCCTGGGCCGAACGCCGTTGGCTCGATGTGCCCGCGCTGGAGTTCTGAGCCATGCCCGATATAGCGCGCTATGCACTGATGGTGATCGCGCCTGTTGCCCCGCATGTAAGTGGGGCACGGCAAGCATGGTAGACGATCTATCCATCAATCTCGCGACCATACGCGAGCAATGTGGCTTCGCCGAAGCGGTCGATCTCTGCCTGAAACACGGCATCACCTCGATCGCCCCCTGGCGCGATCAGGTCGCCAAGGTGGGGCTCGACGAGGCGGTGCGCATCGTCCGCCAAAACCGCATCAAGCTCACCGGCCTTTGCCGCGGCGGTTTCTTTCCTGCAGCCACGGCGGCGGATCGCCAATCCGCGATCGACGACAACAAGCGCGCTGTCGATGAGGCCGCCGCTCTGGGCGCCGATTGCCTCGTGCTCGTGGTTGGCGGGCTCGCCGGCGGCTCGAAGAATATCGATGAGGCGCGCAACATGGTGGCGGATGGCATCGCCGCCACGCTGCCGCATGCCCGCGCGAGCGGCGTGCCGCTGGCGATCGAGCCGCTCCATCCCATGTATGCCGCCGACCGATCCTGCGTGAACACGCTCGGACAGGCGCTCGACATGTGCGAGACGCTGGGCGAGGGGGTGGGCGTTGCGATCGACGTCTACCATGTCTGGTGGGACCCCGATCTCGCACGCCAGATCGCCCGCGCGGGTCAGCTGAAGCTCATTCTCGCGCACCACATCTGCGATTGGCTGGTCCCGACGCGGGACATGCTGACCGATCGCGGCATGATGGGCGATGGCGTCATCGACCTGAAGGGCATAAGACGGATGGTGGAGGACGCCGGGTTTTATGGCGCGCAGGAGGTCGAGATATTCTCGGCGGAGAACTGGTGGAAACGCCCGGCCGACGAGGTGCTCCGCACCTGCGTCGAGCGCTTCCACGACTGCTGCCGGATTTGAGCCGGCAAAACAACATACCCGTTTCCGCACGCATGAAGGAGGATCATTCGATGGAGAAACGCCGCTTCGCACTGATAGGCACCGGAAATCGCGGAACGACCATGTGGGGCAAGGAATTGCTGGGCGGCTGGCGCGAGCATGTGGATCTGGTGGCGATCGTCGATACCAATTCGCTGCGCGCCGAACGCGCCCGCACCATGATCGGCAGCAACGCCCCGATCTATGAGAATATCGACGCCATGCTTGCCGAACAGCAGGTCGACATGGTCATCGTCTGCACGCCCGATTATACCCATGACGACATCGTCGTGCGGGCGCTGGAGGCGGGCATCGACGTCATCACCGAAAAGCCGATGACCACAGCCGTCGATAAGATCCGCCGCATCCTCGATGCCGAAAAGCGCAGCGGCAAGCGCGTCGACGTCTCCTTCAACTATCGCTACGCGCCGACGGCGGCCAAAATCAAGGAGCTGCTCTCCTCAGGCGAGATCGGCCGCGTCACCTCCGTCGATTTCCATTGGTATCTCGACACCAAGCACGGCGCCGATTATTTCCGGCGCTGGCACGCCTATACGGAAAATTCCGGCAGCCTCTTCGTCCACAAGGCCACCCACCACTTCGATCTCCTGAACTGGTATCTCGACAGCGACCCCGAAGCCGTCACCTCGTTTGCCGACCTGCAGAATTACGGCCGCAAAGGCCCGTTCCGCGGCCCGCGCTGCAAGCTCTGTCCGCACACCGGGGAATGCGATTACTACCTCGATCTCGAGGCCGATCCCTTCCTCGACGCGCTCTATGAAGACCCCTCCGAGATCGACGGCTATTTCCGCGATGGCTGCGTCTATCGCGAAGATATCGATATCCCCGACACCATGGTCGTCAGCCTGCGCTACCGCAACAACGTCCACGTCTCCTATTCGCTGAACACCTTCCAGCCGATCGAAGGCCACCACATCGCCTTCAACGGCACCGAGGGGCGGATTGAGCTGCGCCAGTTCGAAAAGCAGCCATGGGAAACGCCGGATGAGGATACGATCCTCCTGATCCGCAATTTTCCGAAGGGCAGGGCGCCGGTCGAGCGCATCGTCGTGCCGCATTTCTCCGGCGGCCACTATGGCGGCGACGACCGCATGCGCAACATGATCTTCAAGCCCGGCATGGAAGACCGCCTTGGCCAGCGCGCCGGCACCCGCGCCGGCGCCATGTCGGTGCTGACGGGGATCGCGGCACTGTCGAGTGCGCGCAGCGGCAAGGTGGTCAAGATCGCCGATTTGATGCCGGAGCTCACGGGCGGCGATGCAAGCCCGGACTTGAAAGCGGGTTGAGGCAAGCCGGCCGACGAAGGCGGGTTGATGTAAGCCGATAGCTGACGCCATCGGCCCTATCCTCAGGCGTTGGCGGCGACCGGTGCCTTCGCGGTCGCGACCTCGATCATCGCAACCCAGTTGCGCGCGATCTGAAGGCCGCTGGCATCGGCCGCGGCGCCATCCACGGGAGCGAGATCGGGATGGCGCTTCAGCCAGCCGGGCTCCATCCGCTCGATCGTCGCCTCGAAGCCCGTCGTCCACCCTTCGACCACCGCGCGGCTGGCCTCGAAATGAAACTGCGTGCCATAAGTCGCCCGGCCAAGCCGGAAGGCCTGGTTGCGCACAAGCGGGCTGGTCGCCAGCAGGCAGGCGCCCTCAGGCAACGTAAACGTATCGCTGTGCCACTCGAAGGTGGTGAAATCGGCATCGAGACCCGAAAGCAGCGGATCGGCCTTTCCCTCCTCCGTCATCTCGACGGGTTTCCAGCCGAATTCCAGCTGCCGGCCGAGATGGTTTTCCGCGCCATAGGCACGCGCCAGGATCTGCGATCCCAGGCATATGCCCATGACCGCCTTGCCCGCCTCGCAAAAGCGCTGCATCAGCCGCGCAAGCGCCGGCAGGTAGGGATAGTTCACATCGTCGAGCGCATCCTGCTCCCCGCCGAGAAAGACAAGCGCGTCATGCTCGAAGATGCTCTGCGGCAGCCGGCCGTCGAGATAAGGCTGGTAGATGTCGAGCTCGGCATTGGCCTCGGCCAGCGCGATGCCGAGCGAACCCAGCGACGTGTTCTTCATGTTTTCGACCACGGCAACCCGCATCGGCATCTCCTGTCTTCCTTTGAGCGACAGGAAGAACACCAAGCCATCGTGCATTGCAATATCCGTTGCGCAGCATCCGGTCACTTCGTAAGCTCGGCGCAACTGGAACGACATGCCCGAAGCCTCACGGAAAGCCCCCATGACAGAGAAAAAAGCCCGCGTGACCATTCTTTATTGCACCCAGTGCAACTGGCTGCTGCGCGCCGGCTGGATGGCGCAGGAACTGCTGCAGACGTTCACCGACAGCCTCGGTGAAGTGGCGCTCATCCCCGGCACCGGCGGCAATTTCGAGATCCGCGTCGATGATGAGCTGATATGGGAGCGCAAGCGCGACGGCGGCTTTCCCGGCCCCAAGGAGCTGAAGCAGCGCATCCGCGATATCATCGACCCCGACCGCGACCTCGGCCACACCGACAGGACTTCGAAGGAAAGCTGAGCCACACCCGGCAGGCTCAGTTCGCTCCTAATCGTAAGGCGAGTTGCAGGTCTTGTAGATCCCCTCATAGGTGACGAAGCGATCCGTCCTGGGATTGTAGCTGCGATATTGATTGCGGCACCAATCGACATGGAAGTTGCGATCGGGCGTGTTCGGCCGCGCGGTCCGCGTCTGTGGCTGCGATGGCCGGTAGCGCGTCGGCGGCTGCGGGTTGTAGTATTGCGGCGCCGGGCCCATTTCGCGCGGGCGATAATAGGTGGGTCCGGTCGCAGTCGGCGGCCGGTAGTTCGGCTGTATGTAGGATGGCGTGAACGATTGCGTCTTGCCGAAGGTGAAGCAGCCGCGAAAATCGCACATGGTCTGCACGCGGATGATATCGCGATTGCCGATATTTTCGGGAGCAGGCGCCATCGGCATGGCCGAAACCTGGCTGAACGGCATGACGGATAGAATCACAACAACCGGCAATTTCTGAAAAACGCGCATCGCACCATCCTTTTCCTTGAATGACATATAGTGCGCCCAAGCTTTCTTGGCATCGCCCGAAATCCCCCAACGCCCAAAAACCCACCTTTCCCGGCCTTCGCCTTAGACTTTTTTGCGTGGTGTCAGAAAAACTTCAAAAACCCTGTTGACACCAACGGGCCACCCCCGTACATGGCTCTCCGTCGCCCAGATGGCGGAATTGGTAGACGCGCCAGCTTCAGGTGCTGGTACCCGAAAGGGTGTGGAGGTTCGAGTCCTCTTCTGGGCACCATTCCATTTTTGAGAAACATAGATTCCTCAACTATTTCAAGACTTAGCAGATATCTTCGATACGCTTTCCGGTTCACCGGAAGCCCTCACGGGGCTTGTCTTCATTTGCGTCCGGCTTATTGAATCCGGGTCTTTGGATTGTTGTGCCGGATACCGGCAGCGCGCCGCAACGTCCTAGATCAAGGTGAATTTAAGCAGTTACTCAGGCTGAGGCGATGGCTGGTATCAGACCTGAAAATTGATGCGCTGATCCCATATATCGATATCGTGAGCCACCGTACAGACGGCGCAAAACTGCGGGTAGTTGCGGCGACCAAAACGTGTCACCCTAGCTCTCTGGAAGCGTCGGGCCAAAATGAAATCCGTAAGCGACTCTACTGATGATCACCCGGTTGATGCAGCCCACAGATATCTTGCCTTCGGCGATGGGTCGGCCAAATAAGGCAATGTTCTGGATTGACTTGTCCTGTTCCCGCATTTGCATCTGCTCTATCCTGCGATGCGATATCCCGAAAGTAGTTTCAAAAGGCATTGCGCCGGTACGCAACAAGCTAAAGTAGGATGGGTAGATCACCCCATCGAATCCTGCTTTCTGCGCGGCTTCGGAAATCGCTCTTGTTATGTCGTAAGCGTGCTTGCCAGCAAGGAACAACATATGCACAGCCATATCTAGGCTGTCGAACTCCGTAACGCCATCTTCCTCAGGCAAGAGCGCCGATAGGTCAAGTAGACGCAATTCCCTGAGTGGGGCGAAAGTGGCCGCAAAGACTTCGTCTTCAGCGGACACACGGCATTCGTGAACGCAAATCTCGAGGTCTGAAGAACCGTAGAGAATTGGGTGCCTCGTGGAATCAAGTCTCCCATTGCCAGAAAAGGCGACGGGCGGGCTATCGTACTGCATCGGATCATTTGGAACCGATGGATTTATGCGGACGCGGAAGAAGGAGTCAGCAGGACCAACTGACCGCACTGGATACTCAGTAAGTATCCTCTTTAAAATGCGACCGCGCTGCTTCTTCCTTTTCAAGTCTTTCAGCGGTTCGACTTCCCCGACCATCCACAGTCGCGGTCCGTAATAAAAGAACCCTATCCCTAGTAGGCGCTCCAAAAGCGCAACATCTGGCCTCAGCCAAGGCTCCACTTCAATGGAGGTCGATTGAACGTCGTTGAACTGGACCGAAGGCGCGGCGCCGTAGTCGGCTCTCTTAATCGAGCCCCACACGAAAAAGCGATGGGATAGGCCGAGCAATTGCTCGCTTGTCAGTTGGCCGTAGCCGGTCGCCCCGCAGTTGGGGCAAGCTGACGAGCACTTTTGACCGAACCGTTCGGCATCAAATCTCAGCCCACGGTCTGAAAAGCAATTCGAACACGCCAGCAATTTTGGTGAGGAAGATGTTACCCTTGCGATTTGGGTCTTAAGGAATTTTGTGATCGTCCGGAGGTGCATAGCACTGACCTTCGAGTGAATTGTATTGGCTACGTGATTCTTTGGTCTATCAATAGTGTTATTCGCCGCGAACTGCGTCGCTTGGTCTGCCGATTTAATTTTCACACAATTCTAAGGCGAGAACATTTCGGAAAAGTCTGATTTATTAAGTAAAATCAATAGTAAAATAAAGGAATTGTTCCTTCCTATTCTTGGCATCATTCCATTTTTAGAATCGTAGATTTCTCAGTTATTGTTCGCGCCGGGCGTAGTGCAGCCAGGACTCTGCACTGTCGCTGCCGGATGCCAACTGCAATCCGCAGCATTTTGGATTAATGCGAATTTGAGCGGGCTCCTCGCGTGCCTGACGGATAGTCGATTATCTTGAAAATGATAACCCAATGGGGTACATTTCATGCAGACTGTTGCAGAGACTCCGACCTTCACCCGACAAGCCGAGAAACTGTTCAGCGAGGAAGAGAAGCGGGAGCTGATAGACTTTCTCGCGGAAAATCCTCTTGCCGGGGATGAAATTCCGGGCACGGGCGGCGTTCGCAAGTTGCGCTTTGCGACGTCCGGACGAGGAAAGCGAGGCGGCGCCCGGATCATCTACTACTATCTCGATGAAACGATGCCGCTTTATGCTCTGCTGGCCTACGAGAAGAACGCCAAGACCGACATGACGCCGGACGAGAAACGGATTGTTTCGGCCTTGGCCTCGGCTCTCAAGGCCGCCGCGCGGCAAACGAAATGACGGAGACGAAAATGACAAGCTTCGCAGACGATCTTATCCAGTCTCTTGGAGAGGCTCTCGCCCATGCAAAGGGTGGCGGCCCAGCTGTCGTTCACACTCCTCTCGATCCCCGCGAGGTGCGTGAGAGGGTAAAGCTGACCCAGGCGCAGATGGCGCCACTGATGGGCATGAGCCTCTCCGGCTACCGCAAGTGGGAGCAAGGCCAGCGACGCATCAGTGGCCCGGCTGCGGCATTGCTGAGGGTAATTGAGAAGGAGCCGGATGCCGTACGTAGGGCTCTGGCAGGCGGCGCGCGCTGAGCGCAGGCATGTCATTGCTGCGCCAACGCCCGTGCGTTACTGCCTTATCGCAAGTGCCGATAAGCCTATTTCTACCTCTGCCCGCGTAGTCATGTTTTCATGCAACTCTACCAAGTATTATTGCGCGATCGATCCCTTAGATAAGCCCCAATCTCTTTCCATCCTGTTCGAATGATGCTTAGGTCACTCCGCTGGGAGGCGACGATATTCATCGATAGTATTCGAAGGACCGGGTGCTGCATGACCAACGTGACGTCTTCTTCCGATAGTGGCCGCCGCATCGCGCTGAGGGTCGATCTGACGGGCGTGCTTGCCTGTCTGCTGATGGCCGTCATCGTCGCCTGCGCCATCATAGGCTATGGCACCAGGCATAGGATCGACGACGTCGTGCAGCCGGTCGGGCCAAAGGCGACGCAGCAGCAGGCGGTCGATGGCGATGTCGCCAGTGGCGGCTAGCAATCCCGCGTGCGGGGTGGCCGATCAGGCCGCCGTTTGATCATCACCATCTGAGATAGCGACGGCCGAGTGCCGCGCCGATGGCGGTCACGAGCGCAATCGCGATCGTGTACCAGGTGGCGACGAAGAGCGGGCTGTCATCGACGCAATGCCAGGCGTAGAGCGCAGACGCGATCGCGCTGGCGGCAAGCCCGGCGGCAGCGCCCGCAAGCGCCGGTCGACGCGGCGCACCGGCGCGGAGCGCCAGGATGAAGCCCAAAAGCGGCGCGATCGACAGAAGCGGGATGAGCATCAGGCAGTAGGCCGCATTGTGCCCCATCATCTGCGGCTCCCAAAGCTCTCGCGGCAGCACCTGGAGCTCGATCAGGACGGCGGCCGCAAGCACGCCTGTCGGCGCCAGAAGCGCCCATGCGAGGGTGCTGACGGGAACGTCAGGGCGACCGATGCGAAACACGATCGTCGATGCGAGAATGGCGAGCACAAGCATCAGGCTCACCTTGAAGAGCACGCGGGTGGTCCCGACCATGCTCGCGATGTCGTGGCGGATGCCGATCGCGAACACCAGAATCAGCGCAGAAACGACGATGCCCGAGACAAGCGCGGTCTTCAGCGCGCGCCCCAGCCGCATCCGCACGGGCGTATCCTCGGTCAGCAGGCTGATCAGCTCATTCGTCTTCAACACGTCCACTCCGATCGTCCGTCTCGCCGCGATAAAAGCCGGCAAGCTTCTTCAGCGCCCGATGCAGCGAAACGCGCACCGCACCCTCGCTCATCTTCAGCCGCTCCGCCGTTTCCCTAATCCCAGCGCCGCCGATCGAGATCGATCGAACGATGTCGCGCTGAGGATCTTTCAGCCGTTCCAGCAGATGGATCGCGTCCAGCCGATCCATGGCATCGGCGGCCTCATCGTCAGCGGCGACCGTTTCCATCACATCCTCGATCGGCACGCTCACATGCCGTCCGCGCCGGCGCAGGCTGTCGATCAGCTTGTTGCGCACGATGGCCGACAGCCACGGGCCGATCGGCCGCGCCGGATCCCAGGTGCCGCGCTTCAGGTGCACGGCGAGCAGCACTTCCTGCACCACGTCTTCCGCCTCGCTTGCCGGCGCGCCGAACTGCTCGCAACGCCGCCGCGCCATGGCGCGCAGATGCGGCGTCACCGCCAGAAGAAAGCGCTGATAGGCCTGCGCGTCGCCATCAAGCGCGCGGCGCATCCAGTCTGCCCATTCCTCTTCACGCGCCGAATAATTCACCCGACATCATCCTCTACGAACGGGCACATGCAATTGTTACCGGACCTTGGAAATATTTCGCCGACCTCGCAAGGCTGCATCGCTTAAAAAAGCGTCGGCGACGAGTATCGAATTCCGTGGGGAAGGGAAAGAGCCGATCAGCGGACGGGCTGGTAATGGCCGCGCAAAGGAACCTGGCTGCCGGTGGAAATCACGCCGTCTCGATCGCACACATAAACGGTCATCGGCATGCCGCCGGAGCGGAAGATCTCGTCGTAGCGCCGGCGCACAAATTGCGTCTCGGTGCGGCAGGTCAGTTTAGGCTCCAGCGAAGGGTCGGTAGGCGCCTTGACGCCGGGCAGGTTGGGATAGGGATAGGCCGATTGCACCCGGCCCTGGCCGGCGCGGCCCCAGTCGGTCGAAAACGCCGGCGCGGGAAGAACGCCGCTCGACAGCGTCAGCGCCACGAGAACGATTTTTTCGAAATTACCAAGCCGCATCAATTCCCTCCGGCCGTTTGCCGGTCTCTCTATCAATGCGCTCGATGTAAGCATGCCACTCTAACGCATCAAGCGGAAGCACGCGCCGCTCCCGCAAACGTGACCTCATGCGAGCCTAGGCCGGCTTGCGGAAGTAGCCTCTGATCGTCGGGTGCGTGAAAAGTGCGGTGAGAATGGCGAAGGCGGCGCCGACGGCAAAACCTGCCAGCAATCCACCGATAATGCCGGCCACGAGCAGCATCTTCTTGCTCGGGCCATCGGCCTTCACCGGCGCCTCGGCCTCGGAAATCACGCGCATGTTGTTGCGCGAAAGGTTCTGGTCCTCGGTCGTCTGGTCGGAGCGCTTCAGCAACGATGCGTATATGTCGCGCGCGGCCGCGGCCTTGCGCTCGAGCTCATTCAGTTCCACCTGCCGGTCGGAGGTGGTCACTTGCAGCGCCTTCTGCACGGAAAGCTCCTTGGAGATCGACTCCTCGGCTTTCCTGGCCTGATCGTATTGCGCGCGTGCCGACACGGCGATCCGCTCCAGCTCGCTGCGGATTTCGCCGGCAATGCTTTGCAATGAGGATCGAGCCGCCTGCAGGCGCGGATGACGAGCGCCCATCTGGCTCTGCAGGTTGCCGATCAGCGCGGCTTGTGCCGCGTATTGCTGCCTGAGGCTCGAAAGCGCAGTCGAGGTTGCGTTCTGGTCCTGTGGACCTGTCGCCACCACCTGCTCGAAGCTGAGGTTGGAGGCGGCGTCCGCCCTGGCCTTGGCCTGGATTGTCTTGTCTTGCGCGGTGACCAGCAGCGCGTTGAGTGAGGTCAGGCGCTGGTCCGAGATCAGTCCCTGCTGCGTCGATGCCATGTCGTTATCGGCACGGTATGTTTCGACGGCCTGCTCGGCTTCCTGCACCTTCTGGCGAAGATCGTTCAACCGCGCATCCAGCGTACTGGTGGCATTCTCATAAAGGCCACTGGAGGCGCTGTTTTCCTCCGTCAGAAAGGATGCCACGACCTGATTGGCCAGTTTGGCGGATTTCTGTGGATCACGCGTCGTGGCCGCCAGCGTCACCACATAGGTGGTCGTCTGCCGGGTGATCACCACGGCCTTCTGCAGGGCGCTGATCACGGCGGCGCCGTCGGGTCGCCCGCCGGTAAATTCCGGATCCTGATAGAGGTTCATCGCCTCCGCCACCCGGCGCAGGACGTTTCCCGACGTCAGGATCTGTGTCTGGCTATCCACCAGCGCGGACAGCATCTCTGGCGATGGCCCCGATGAAGAGGAGTTATCGGCTTTGACGATCTGGTTGGGATCGAAATAGAGGCTGGCCGTGGCGGTGAATTTCTGTGGCAGTGTCGGCACCACGACACCGCCGGCGACGGCGCCGGCTCCAGCAAGGCCGAGCACGATCAGGCGTCGGCGCCAGATGGCTGCAATCGCGGATCCGACGTCCAGAAGCGGCCCGCTATGCGGCGCGGGTGGCGCTTCGATAGAGGACAGGGAGGCGTCCGGGATCGTCGGTTTCGACGCCGGCTGAACAGGTTCCTCAACGACGACGGGCGCCTCGGTCTTTATCTCTGCAGCTGGTTCTGCAGCGGGCGTCTGCGTCGGTGTGACGACGACAGGGCGCGCCTTCGCGAAATCGCCAGGCCGCAATACAGGTGCGCGCGCGGGCCGTGATTCGGGGCCGTCGGCATCCGTCTCATAGCTGCGCCACTGTGGCAGCCGGCTGGCCTTGGATCGGTCGTATTGGCTCATAAATGCACTCTGGCGCTGCTGCCAACGTCGGCTGCGCTCGCGAGACTTTAGAAATTCTTAGCTAACGGACCGTTAAGGTGCGGGAAACGGTCTCTGGAAGAAGTGCGACGCATGATCTCCCGCCTGAAATCACGGATTTTTCCGGTAATCGCGCTCGCCACGATGGCGATCGTGCAGCCCGTTGCGACCGTCGCATCCCCGAGCGTGCCGCTCTGCTATCGCGGCGTAAACCTGTCCGGCGCCGAGTACGGCGACCGCACCGGCGTGATCGGCACCAATTATACATATCCACCGGAAGCCACGATCCGCTACTTCGCCGATAAGGGAATGACCGTCATCCGCTTGCCGGTGCGCTGGGAGCATCTACAGCCCACGCTTAACGCGGCGCTCGATGCCGACGAGCTGAAGCGGCTGACCGACACGGTGGCGATGATCCGCGCCACCGGCATGGCGGTGATCATCGATCCGCATAATTTCGCCTATTACGACAAGACACGGATCGGCAATCGCCCTGTCACCAACGCGGCCTTCGCCGATTTTTGGGTGCGGCTTGCCGTCGAATTCGCCAACCAAAAGGGTGTCGTTTTCGGGCTGATGAACGAGCCCTATGACATAACCTCGGAAGATTGGCTGAAAGCTGCCAACGCGGCGATCCGCGGCATCCGCGCGGCCGGCGCCAAGAATCTCGTGCTGGTGCCCGGCACCTCGTGGAGCGGCGCGTGGTCATGGGAGAACGATGTCGTCGGCGGCGCAAATGGCCGGGTGATGCTCGGCGTTCGCGACCCCGCCAACAACTATGCCTATGAGGTGCATCAGTACCTCGATTTGGACTCATCGGGAACACACGCAACCTGCGAAGGCGCAGGTTCCGCCATCGATGCGATTGCCCGCATGACGTCCTGGCTCAAGAAAAACGGAAAGCGCGGTTTTCTAGGAGAGTTCGGCGTCTCCTCCATGAAGCCATGTGTCGAGGCGCTGGACGTGATCCTCAAGGAGATGTCCGACAATAGCGACGTCTGGCTCGGCTGGTCATACTGGGCGGCCGGCGATTGGTGGCCGGAAAAGGAGCCCTTCAACGTGCAGCCGCGCGAGGGTTCTGAGCGCCCTCAGATGACGGCACTGGCGCGCGCGACGGCTAGCGAAGGCAAGCCGCCGGCAAGCTGCGCCGGCCCGACACCGGGCGGAGATTGATGATGGCATCAGCATCACTCGCCAGCCAGGATGCCGCCGGCTATTCCGCAACCGCGTTGGGACCGGTCGGGTCGGTGGCGAAACAGCGCATTGCATATCCCATCCTGGTGCTCGGCCTGCTGTCCGTACTCTACAACGGTTTGCTGGCCTACATAAACCACAACATAATGCCTCTTTCGATGACGCATGTCGCCGGAATGGAGGGGATAATCATCGTCTGGTCGGTCGCCTATCTCCTCAAGAAAGGCTTCTATGAGGATGATCTGCCGACGCTGCTGTTCATGTTGTTCACGCTGTTCGTGTCGGTCTACATCAGCGTCGTCAACAAGATCGCGTTCATCGACCATTTCCGTAACGTGCTGATCATCTTCTGTTTCGCGGGCTTGGGAAGCTGGTGCAACGAAAGAACGCTGAAGCTGACATTCCGCATTGCCGCGATGGTCGTCTTCATCTTCCTGATGTTCGAGATCGTTGACACCAATTTCTACGTCAGCCTCGTGCATCCGTCGGATTACTTCGCCAATACACGCGGACTGAAACCCTATAGCTTCAACAAGACAGGCCTGTTTCAGAACGCACTCGGCTTCCCCGGCCGTTTCTCGTTCGGCATCATCGACCACCGATCGTCGTCGATTTTCCTGGAGCAGGTATCACTTGCCAATTTCTGCGGCGTGATCGCGATCTACTTGATCTCGATGTGGGATAGGCTTGGTCGTGGCGATCGCGTGCTGATGGTCGCCACCGCGCTGCTCATCCTGACCACGAACGACACCCGAACCATGCTGATCTTCAGTCTGGCCTGTATCGTCGGTTACTTTGTCTTCCCACTCATTCCCAAGCTCTGCAATCTCCTGCTGATGCCGTTGATTCTGGCCGCCGGCTTTCTCATTTTCTCCATCAATCCCAATGCGACGGGAGACAATTTCACCGGGCGCATCAATCTGACCATGCACAAATTCATGGAGATCGAGCCGCTGGCGCCGCTCGGCCTTGCCGTGGACCGGATTCTCGAATTCGCCGATAGCGGATACGTCTATCTCCTGTATGGGTCGACCATATTCGGCGTGATCGCATTCTGGCTGTTCGTATGCCTGTATCCTGCGGGTGCCACACCGGCACAACGCCGCGCCGGGCATTCACTTTGTCTTTTCATTTTTCTGAATATGATGATCGGTGGAACCGCGATCTTCTCCATGAAGATCTCGGGGCTGCTATGGCTGGTGATCGGCTATATGCGTTTCGTCGATCGGCCGCGTGTGACACAGGACCGCGTCGTCGCTGGTGTCACGAGTTGAGGTGCGGTGCCGCCCCCTAAGGGGCAGGCGCCACGAGATCGAAGGGAGCGCTGGGCGCAATGCTGTTCCAGCTTCAATATCTAAGAGCAATCGCCGCGCTTCTGGTTGTCTATTTCCATGCCGTCCTGCAGTTCCAGAAGGTCGATGCCGGGTTTGATCCGCAGCGTTATACGTTGGGCGAGACCGGGGTGGATGTGTTCTTCGTTCTGAGTGGTTTCGTCATGTGGCTGACCACGACGGGTAGGGCCATAACCCCGGTCGAGTTCTACCGCCGCCGTATCAAGCGCATCGTCCCCCTCTACTGGCTTGCGACGCTGTTTTCGGCTGCCATCGCATTCGCCGCACCACAGTTGCTGAAATCGACCCAATTCGACATCCAGCATCTGTTTGCCTCGCTCTTTTTCCTCCCCTGGAGAAATCCGGCCGACATGAGCATGATCGTTCCGGTCGTCGTTCCTGGCTGGACACTGAATTACGAGATGTTCTTCTATCTTGTCTTCGCCCTGTTGCTGCCCTTGCCCGAGCGTTGGCGCATTCCGGCGCTTGCGGCCACATTCGCGGCGATCCTTACGCTGTGCCATCTCTCGCCTGCTACCACGGCGACCAAGTTCTATGGCGAGCCGATCATTCTGGAATTCCTGGCCGGGGTCGCGATCGGCTGGCTCTATACTGAAAAAGTGCTGCTGCCAAAGAAGACCGCGTGGCTGGTCTTGATTGTCGGCGCTGTATTTCTTCTGGTCAATGAGCGGCTGACAGGGGCTGGCAGCCGGTTCTATGCCTGGGGCGTGCCGGCGATCTTCATCGTCTACGGCGCCGTCTCCATCGATCTCTCGAAGCGGCGGGTCATCGGGTGGCTAAGCTATCTCGGTGATTGCTCATACGCAATTTACATCACTCATGCCTTTTCCCTTGCTTTCCTGCGCATCCTGAGCGGCCATCTGTCTATTGGCATCCTGCACAATCCCGTCTCCTTCATCATCCTCTGCCTGCTCCTGTCTTCGCTGGTGGGCGCTGCCGTCCACGAAATTACCACGCCGCGCAAAAGGGCGCTCGCCGCGACCTGACGTGAACGGCGGGGATTCGCGGTTCCACGACGCAAAGTGAACGGACTCCGATAGGAAACGCCGTAAGCTGACGGTCGATGGGATGTTCCGGCTATTAAGGCCGATCTTCTCGATAAACTTGGTGCAGCGGCGTGAGCGTCGTGCTTGATCGGCCATGTCGCTTTGATCTAAGCAGGCTCGACGGTCGCCCCAGACTAACGCTTAAAAGGCCGACGCTTGAACAAGGCCAATGGCTAAACAAGGCAGACGCTTAAACAAGGAACGTGACGCATGACGCAATATGTATTGACGGTAGCCTGCAAATCGACACGCGGCATCGTGGCGGCGATTTCGACCTATCTGGCCGACAAGGGTTGCAACATCATCGACAGCTCGCAGTTCGATGACCTCTCTACAGGCATGTTCTTCACCCGCGTCAGCTTCATCTCCGAAGAGGGTGCGGCGCTGTCTGATATCCGCGAAGGCTTCCAGCCGATCGCCGAGAAATTCGAGATGACCGCGGAAATCCACGACGGCGACCAGCGCATGAAGGTGTTGCTGATGGTCTCGCGCTTCGGTCACTGCCTGAACGACTTGCTCTACCGCTGGAAGATCGGCGCGCTGCCGATCGATATCGTCGGCGTCGTTTCCAACCACTTCGATTATCAGAAGGTCGTGGTCAATCACGACATTCCCTTCCACCACATCAAGGTGACGAAGGAAAACAAGCCCGAGGCCGAAGCGCAGATCATGCAGATCGTCGAATCGACTGGCACGGAGCTCGTCGTGCTCGCCCGCTACATGCAGGTGCTCTCGGATGCCATGTGCAAGAAGATGTCCGGCCGCATCATCAACATCCACCACTCTTTCCTGCCGTCTTTCAAGGGCGCAAACCCCTACAAGCAGGCCTATGAGCGTGGCGTGAAGCTGATCGGTGCCACCGCGCACTACGTCACCGCCGACCTCGACGAAGGCCCGATCATCGAGCAGGACACGGCGCGTATCACTCACGCGCAGTCGGCCGACGATTACGTCTCGATCGGTCGCGATGTCGAGAGCCAGGTTCTCGCCCGCGCCATCCACGCCCACATCCACCACCGCGTGTTCCTGAACGGCAACCGCACCGTGGTCTTCCCGGCAAGCCCGGGCAGCTATGCCTCCGAGCGCATGGGCTGACACAGTTATCGGGCGTCCTCTAATACCCAAGGCGGTAATTCCTAGTGATGACGCCCGATCCCTTGCTTGCCGATAGCAAGCTGTCGATTATCTGCTTATTGTGCAGGATCGAATCGTGCGGTGGGGGAATGCCATGACCGATGAAACGCTCGCTCAGCGTCTCGAGCTTCCGCGTCCAGATGTGACGGCAGAGGAAGCGGGAGACATCCTGCAGTCGCGTTACGGTCTGTCCGGCCAGCTCAGCGAACTCGGAAGCCAGCAGGACCGCAACTACCGCGTCGATACCGGCGATCAGACATATGTCCTGAAGATCTGCCACATGATCTACGAGACGATCGAGCTCGAGGCGCAGAATGCCGCGATCCGACACCTCGCCGGCATCGAGGGCGCGCCGCGCGTGCCGCGCGTGGTCGCCTCCACCGATGGCCAGGACATCGTCGCCGTCGTCGTCCGCGACCAGACCTACCAGGTTCGCCTGCTCGAATATCTCGAAGGCGAGGGCCTCACCAAGCCTTCGTATCTCCCCCGGCAATCCGTGGCGGCGCTGGGCGCGCTCTGCGCCAATCTCGCCAAATCCTTGGCCGATTTCGATCACCCCGGCCTCGACCGCAACCTGCAATGGGACTTGCGCCGCGCCGGCCCGGTCGCCGTCCAGCTCTTGTCGGCGATCACCGATGGCGCCGCGCGCGACCGCATCGCCAAGAACATGGTCGCCGCCGTCCGCCGCGTGCAGCCCTTCGCGCCGGCGCTGCGCCTGCAGGCCGTCCACCACGACGTCACCGGTGACAATGTCGTCAGCCGCCGCGACGACAAGGGTCGCCTCATCCCCGATGGCGTCATCGATTTCGGCGATATCATCCGCGGCTGGCTGGTCGGCGATCTCGCCGTCACCTGCGCCTCGCTGCTGCACCAGGCCGATGGCGATCCCTTCTTCGTGCTGCCCGCCGTCAAGGCTTATCACGAGGTCTATCCACTAAAGGAAGAGGAGCTCAGGGCGCTCTGGCCGCTGGTCGTCGCCCGTGCCGTCATTCTGGTGGCGAGCAGCGAGCAGCAGATCTCAATCGATCCCGAAAACGAATATGTCCGCGCCAACCTCGTGCTCGAGCAGCGCATCTTCGATACCGCCATCGCCGCGCCCTTCGATCTCATGGAAACGGCGATCCTGAAGACGGCGGGCATCGAACTTCCCGCCGTTGCGACCGAGCACTGGCGTCCGCTGCTGCCCGATCTCGATCTCCAGAACATGCTCTATGTCGACCTCGGCGTGGAAAGCCAGCACTTCGCCGCCGGCAATTGGGGCCAGGGCGACATGGACTGGCGCCTGCTTGCTCGCGCCGCCTCCGAGGCCGATGCCGCCGCCACCCGCTACGGCGAATACAGGCTGTCGCGTGCCCGCCTGCTGAGCGCCAGGCCGTCGGCCACCTACGCCCTGCATGCCGATATCTGCCTCGCCGCCGGCAACACGATCGCCGCCCCTTTTTCCGGCCGCATCAGCTGGCAGAACCACCATCTGGTGCTCGAGGGTGCCGATATCAGCCTCCATCTCGACGGTCTCGATCCATCGGTCGAGGATGGCGCCGAGCTTGAATCGGGCCAGGCGATCGGCGTGGTCTCCGGCGAGCAGGGTTCGCTCGGCGGCTTGCGCGTGCAGCTCTCGACCTTGAAGGGCGCGGAGCCGCCGCTCTTCTGCACGCCCGCCGAAGTCTTCGCATGGTCGGCGCTCTGCCCGTCGCCGGCAGCCTTGCTCGGCAAGGGCGTCGAGGCGCCGAAGCCGGTCGATGCGGAAATCCTCGCCGTCCGCACGGCCCATTTTGCCGCCGCCCAGAAGCATTATTACGAGACCCCGCCGCGCATCGAGCGCGGCTGGAAGGAGCACATGTTCGATGTCGAGGGCCGCGCCTATCTCGACATGGTCAACAACGTCACCATCCTCGGCCACGGCCATCCCCGTCTGGCGGACGCTGTCGGCGAACAATGGCTGCGGTTGAACACCAATTCGCGCTTTCACTATGCCGCCGTCGCCGATCTCTCCGAACGACTGGCAGCCCTTGCGCCCGAAGGTCTCGACACCGTCTTCCTGGTCAACTCCGGTTCGGAGGCCAACGATCTGGCGCTGCGGCTCGCCTGGGCGCACACCGGCGCGCGCAACATGCTGAGCCTGCTTGAGGCCTATCACGGCTGGTCGGTGGCAAGCGATGCCGTCTCCACCTCTATCGCCGATAACCCGCAGGCGCTGACGACGCGGCCCGATTGGGTCCACCCCGTCGCCGCGCCCAACACCTATCGCGGCGAGTTCCGCGGTCCCGATTCGACCGGCGACTATCTGCAGAGCGTTCTTGCCGCACTGGAGCTGATCGACGCCAGCGGCGAGCGGCTGGCAGGCTTCATCGCCGAACCGGTTTACGGCAACGCCGGCGGCATCGCGCTGCCGCACGGCTATCTCGCCGCCGTCTATGGCCAGGTGCGCGCCCGTGGCGGCGTCTGCATCGCCGATGAGGTGCAGGTCGGCTATGGCCGGCTCGGCTATCATTTCTGGGGCTTCGAAGAACAGCAGGTAGTGCCCGATATCATCACGGTCGCCAAGGGCATGGGCAACGGCCACCCGCTCGGCGCGGTGATCACCACGCGCGCCATTGCCGACTCGTTGGAGAAGGAGGGCTATTTCTTCTCCTCGGCCGGCGGCAGTCCGGTCAGCTCCGTCGTCGGCATCACCGTGCTCGACATCATGGCCGACGAGGCGCTGCAGCAGAACGCCCGCGAGATCGGCGATCGGCTGAAGGGCCGGCTGATGGCGCTGATGGATCATCATCCGCTCATCGGCGCGGTGCATGGCATGGGGCTCTATCTCGGCGTCGAGTTCGTCCGCGACCGCGAAACGCTGGAGCCTGCGACCGAGGAGACGGCGGCGATCTGTGCGCGCCTGCTCGAGCTCGGCGTCATTATGCAGCCGACCGGCGATCACCTCAACGTGCTGAAGATCAAGCCGCCGCTCTGCCTTGCCGCCGAAAGCGCCGACTTCTTCGCCGACATGCTGGAAAAGGTGCTGTCCGAGGGCTGGTGAGCGGCCTTACTCGGCCGCCCCACCTGCCTGGCCATCCAGCCAGGCCACCAGTCCGTCAAGCGTCTGCAGCCCGTATTCGACCGCGCCGAAGCCGATGACGAACTGACGCCGCGCGCGGGTCGGATGCAGCTGGCGCATGGTGAGCACCGTCTTGCCGTCGGTCTGCTCGTCGAAGGTCACCGTCACCCGAAAGCGATCGGGGTCCTCGGGGTCGGGCGTGCCGTAGTCCATGACGATCCGCTCGTCGGGCACGATCTCGAGAAAGCGCATGAGATTGGGGAAGCGCTGCTCCCGGCCTTCGAACATGCCCACCATGTCGAACCGCCACACGCCGCCTTCGCGGATATCGGCCTCGATGCTCTCGATCGCAAGGCCTGTGGGGCCATACCATTGCGCCAAGGCATTGGGGTCCATCCAGGCCGCGAAGACCCTGTGGCGGGGATGATTGATGACCTTCACCAGCACGATTTCGCGGTCCAGCGACCAGCTGCCAAACGGATCTGCCATGTGCTTCAATCTCCTCCCACTTCATCTTGCGTATTGTCCAGATAAGTTTCCAGGCGATCCAGCCGCTGGCTCCAGCGCAGCCGCTCGGATGCCATCCAGTCCGCGGCCTCGTCGAAGCGGGCTTGCACCAGGCGGCACCAGCGGCTGCGGCCGCGCTTCTCGCTGGCGATCAACCCGCAATCCTCAAGCACCTTCAGATGCTGGACAAAGGAGGGCAGGGCCATGTCGAAGGGCTCCGCCAGAATGCTGACCGATACCTCGCCCTCGGCCAGCCGCGAGACGACCGCCCGGCGCGTGGGGTCGCTGAGGGCGTGAAAGGCGAGGTCGAGCGGGGTCGAATGATAGGGCATGTCGTTTTTTACGGCAGGGCGGGTTACGGGTCAATATTAGAAAGGTACTTGCCTTAGTATTTTGATCTGATACAAAGGTAATGACCTTAGTATTTAATCTGTGAGGAGGATGGCACGATGGCAGTCCGTATCGATCTCATGATCTCGCTGGATGGTTTCGCCACGACGACCGACCAGACATCAGAAGTCCCGTTCGGCGAGGACTGGCCACCGCTCGTGGGCGCTTACATGGCCACGCGGACCTTCCGGGAGCGCGTCTTCAAGGACACAAGCGGCAGCGGCACCACCGGCCTCGACGATGACTATGCGCGGGCCTATTTCGAGAATATAGGCGCCGAGATCATGGGTGCCGGCATGTTCGGCCTGCACAATTTTCCCGATGATCCGGACTGGCGCGGATGGTGGGGTGACGAGCCGCCCTTCGGTTGCCCGGTCTTTGTCCTCACGCACAGGGAGCGCCCGTCGATCGAGATGTCCGGCGGCACGACCTTCCACTTTCTCAGCGCTGATCCCGTCGATGCGCTGGCGCAGGCGACGAAGGCCGCCAACGGCAAGGATGTACGCATCGGCGGCGGACCGACGGTCGCGCGAGCTTTTCTGAAAGCTGGTCTCGTCGATCAGCTTCATGTCGCGATCACGCCGATCCTTTTGGGTCGCGGCATCCGCCTGTGGGATGATTTGCGCGGCCTCGAAGCGGGTTACACGGTCACATCGGAAACGGCGCCCAGCGGCACGATCCACCTGACTTTCAAGCGTTAATCGCTTGCCGGTGCCCGTTAACCATTTCGGTCATTTCGCGGCTTACCGACTTTTAATCAAAAGCCCCATTGCCGGAATCAGACGCACTCCCTATCTCTGGCTGCGAGCGACGGAGAGTTCCGTATCGTCATACCAAGTGCACAAAGACCTGCTAATGGTCTTCTCGTGAATTCGGGTTTGGCGGAATGATATTTTCCTAATCGCCGACATTTTGACACGTTTCGGAATATGTTTCCGACAGTTCGTTATGTATTCTCTACAAATAAAGTAGATTATACGGAACGCAAACCGCCGGTCCCGGCATGCCCCGGGGCCCGAAGCAAGCACGACGCAGAAGAAAGGAATGAGACATGAACGACTTTGAAATTCTTGCCACGCTCCTGATGCGCCCGGTGCTTGGCAGTGACCGTCCGGGCGCTCTCTCCCGCCCGAACTGTCGAATGTGACCTTCGTCCCCCCTTAAACGGTAAAAGACAAGTCAATTCGCCATCGCCGACGCACTCCGCGCGGCAGGAGTTCTATGCATGAAAAAAGAAGTTATCGAATACGCAGGCGTGCCCGTTGGCATCGTCATTCCGGATGAAAACCGGCTGAAATTCATCGCCGTGAAGTATCACGTCCATGACCTCGACGAGCAGCACTTCAGCTCGCCGGCAGAGGTCAAGCACGCGATCCACGACCTGATGACCCGCCGTCATCCCAAACCCATCCATGCCTGAGGGCATGGTTCGATGCCGGCTTGAAATCGCCGGGCGAAAACAATTCGAGGATATCTGACCGGTCCCGCCTATAGCGGGGCCGGTCTTGTTTTTTGGCCGTCCATATCGTCCTATCGCCTCCTGCTGATCGCCCATCTGCGAAAAGCCCACTGACGAAGAGGACGCAGCACTTGCTCAACCTGCTCACCGATATCGAGGGCCTCTCTGTCGGCCACGCCACGGATCTCGGCCTCGGCTCCGGCGTCACCGCCATCGTCTTCGATCGGCCGGCGGTCGCCTCCGGCGTCGTGCTCGGCGGTGCGCCCGGCGGCCGTGACACCGCGCTGCTCGACCCGTCGATGACGGTGGCCGAGGTCGATGCTCTCGTGCTCTCGGGCGGCTCCGCCTTCGGCCTCGATGCCGCCGGTGGCGTCCAGGCCGGCCTGCGCGCCATGGGTCGCGGCTTTCCTGTTGGAAACCAGCGCGTCCCCATCGTTCCACAAGCGATCCTGATGGATCTCCTGAATGGCGGCGACAAGGATTGGGGCCTGCAATCGCCCTATCGCGAACTCGGCTACGAAGCCTTCCGCGCTGCCGGCAAAGGCGACTTCGCGCTCGGCACGGTCGGCGCCGGCACCGGCGCCACCACGGCGACCTTCAAGGGCGGCCTCGGCTCGGCCAGCG